>DATCFX010000193.1:0-2830 GCA_036509275.1 Pirellulales bacterium
TGTGTCATCACGGCCGCCGACACGATGCCAACCAGAGCCAACCCAAAGACCGTTGTACGTTTCATGCAGATCGTTCCTTTTCGTGGGGATTCGCGGCGGGATGAAAAGTGGTTGCGATCGGTGCGCGCGATTTGCCTGGAGTTAAGGAACGCAAGAATTCGGCGGCCAGGACAGGGCGGTCCGAAAAAAAGTGGAAAAAAAGTCAAAAACCCGTCCCCAGCCCCGCCGGTCCGCAAGCGTGTCCCTGGCGGACCGGCACTTTCAAGGGCCGCCTCCGGCGGGGATAATAGCCACTGGGACGAAGGCCGGCTGTCCTCGACCGCCGGCGGCTTGCGTTTTATCGAGTATCCGCATGCGCAGCCGCGGCCGACGGACCGTGGCCGCGGCCGCACATTGAGCATCGACCGATGAACGAGCCCAAAACGCAGCAGTCGCTGCTGGACGCGGTGGCCGAAGAATTCACGGCCCGTTTCCGGCAGGGGGAGCGGCCTTCGGTCGAGGAATACGCCGCGCGCTATCCCGCGGCGGCCGGTCAAATTCGCGAGCTGTTGCCTTCGATCGTGCTGCTGGAGCAGCTGAAGCCGCCGCGGCTGCCTCCCAGCCGTGCCGGCCTCACCGCGGCCGTGCCCCAGCAATTGGGCGATTATCGCATTGTGCGCGAGGTCGGACGCGGCGGGATGGGCATCGTCTACGAGGCCGTGCAGCAATCGCTCGGGCGGCGCGTCGCACTCAAGCTGCTGCCTCAGCAAGCACATCTCGACGCACGTCGGCTCGAACGCTTTCGCATCGAGGCCCAGGCGGCGGCGCGACTCCACCATACCAACATCGTGCCGGTCTTCGGCCTGTTCGCATCCGACGGGCTGCAATACTACGTGATGCAATTCATCGACGGCCGCGGGCTGGATGCGGTATTGAGCGACCCGGACGGTCGAGCGGCCTTGCGCGACACGCAGCCGCAGCGGCGATCCACGGTCAAGCTGGTTCCGGGCGTGGCCACGGGTCCCGTAGCGGACAGCCCGCCGCTGCCGGTGGCTTTGCCGGTGATCGTGACAACTCCCCCGCGCCGGCGCGGCCAGGCGTACGAATACTTTCGCCAGACGGCCCGGATCGGCGTGCAGGCGGCCCAGGCGCTGCACTATGCCCACGCGCAGGGCGTATTGCACCGCGACATCAAGCCGGCAAACTTGCTGCTGGATCAACAAGGCACGGTGTGGATTACGGATTTCGGCCTGGCGAAGCTGCGCGAAGCTGACGGTCTGACGGCCACCGGCGACCTGGTCGGCACGCTGCAATACATGGCGCCCGAGTCGCTGCACGGACAATCGGGCCCGCAGAGCGACATTTATAGCCTGGGAATCACGCTCTACGAGCTGTTGACGCGGAAGCCCTGTTTTCGCGAGGCGAGCCCGGCCAGGCTGCTCAAACAGATCAGCGAGCAGGAGCCGGCACGCCCGCGGGCGCTTGATCCGTCGATTCCGCGCGACCTGGAAACGATTGTACTCAAGGCCATCGCCCGCGAGTCGCGAGACCGTTACCCGACTGGTGCGGCACTGGCCGACGACCTGCGGCGGTTCGTGGAGGACCGGCCGATTATGGCTCGGCGCAGCTCGAGCCTGGAGCGGCTGTGGCGTTGGTCGCGGCGCAATCGGCCGCTGGCGGCCGCGGGGGCGGCGACGCTCGTGTCGCTGGTGTTGGCGGCGGTCGTTGGCTGGTGGGCCTACGCCAGCACGACGCAGGCGCTCAAAGGCGAAGAAGAGAAGCGGCTGGAGGCCGAAATGGCCACGCGGCACGCCGAGGCCAACATGCAGCTCTCGCTGCAAGCGCTGGAAGAAATCTTTGCGGCGGTCGCGCCCCCCGATGACGGGCCGCGCGACGTGATGGATCCCCGGCACGATGGACCGCCGCGCCAGGGGCAGCCGGAGCCGCGCGAGGGGCCGGGTGCAAGACGCGGGCCTCCCGGCGAAGAGCCAGGGCCGCGATCCAAGCCGCGTCGCAATGGCGGGCCGGGCGGCGGACCGGGCAATCGCAGCGAGTCCGAGCAGCACCGCGTTCAATTGCTGCAAGCGGTACTCGCGTTTTATGAGCGGTTCGCCCAACAGAACGAAGCCGATCCAAGGCTCCAAAGCGAAGCGGCCAAGGCCCAGTGCCGGGTCGGCGAAATCTACGCACGTTTGGGCGACATGGACAAGGCGCGGCAGGCGATACGGCGTTCGGCCGCGTCGTTTACCGCCTTGGTGCAGGCCTTTCCGCAACAGAGCGAGTATCTGGCCGGCTTGCTGAATACGCACCGGGCCGAAGCCGCGCTGGCCAGGGAAAACGGCGATCAGCCAGGCCTGCTGTCGGCCGCCGACCAAGTGCAATTCGCCGGCGGCCGGCTGATCGCCGCCTTTGAAAGCGATGAGCACAATGCGCGGGTGGCGGCCACGTACCGCGAGATCGCGGAGATGTTGGAAAGCTCGGGCGATCTGCCAGCGGCCGAGCGGTTTTATCGTCTGGCCGTGCCGATCGCCCAGCGGTTGCTAGGCGCCGATTTCGGCCGGCCCGGCGGCGCAGCTGAAGATTTGGGCGCGTTGTATGGCAAACTGGCAGCCGTGCAGGTGGCCGCCAAGCGGCCCGCCGACGCCCGCGCCACGCTCGAAGCATCGATCCGCCATTTGCTCGAGCAGCGTAGGAGCTTTGAGCGGGACCAATTGCTGGCTGAGCAATACCTGGCGCTGGCGGCTTTGACCGACGAGGCCCAAAAAGCGGCGGAATTGCGGGAAAAGGCGGACAAACTGCAAAGGGATCGACCCCCGCGCCGCGACCACCCGCATGGCCGCGTCCCGCGTGG
>DATCFX010000194.1:0-1505 GCA_036509275.1 Pirellulales bacterium
GCCGGATCTGGACGAGTTGGAGCGGATCGCCGATCAGTTGAAGATCATTCTCGAAGGCATCGACGGCATCAAGAACGTGGGCATCTTCCGCGTCAAAGGCCAGCCGAACCTGGAGATTCCGGTCGATCCCAAGAAGTGCAACTATTGGGGCGTGACGGTGGCCAATGTCGAGGACGTCGTGCAGACGGCCGTCGGCGGCAAGCAATGCTCGCAGTTGATCGAAGGTGAAAAGCGGTTCGATATCGCGCTGCGCTGGCCCGAGCAACTCCGCTCGAGCGAACAATCGATTCTCAATATCCCCGTCGATATTTCCAACAACCAGATCACCGGCGGCAACGCGCCCAGCGTGGCCGGGACCTTTGCCACGGGTGAAAGCTCGGGACTCTCGAAGCTGGGCATGAACGTCGACATGCCCGCCCTCACCGGCAGCGAGTTCGGCGGCACGTTCAATAACTTTGCCAACGCGCCGCGCCGCCGCCTGCGCGATTTCGTCACGCCGATCGACAACCAGGGCCGGCACGATCCTCACGGCCACTTCATCCGCTCGGGCGCGTCGACCATATATCGCGAGCAGGGCAACCGGTTGATCGCCGTCAAGTTCAGCGTCCGGGGCCGCGATCTGGCCAGCGCCGTGGACGATGCCCAGAACAAGACCAGGCAATTGTTCGAGGCCCCCTACCGCGCCGAATGGAGCGGCGAGTTCCAGGAAATGCAGGAGGCCGAACATCGGCTGATGTATATCATTCCGCTCTCGCTGTCGTTGATCTTCGTGCTCCTGTATCTGGCCTTCCACTCGTTCCTGGACGCGATCCTCGTCTTCTCCAACGTCGTGGCCCTGTCGATGGGCGGCGTCTGGGCCCTGCTGATTACCGGCACGAATTTCAGCATCTCGGCCGCCGTCGGGTTCATCTCGATTTTCGGCGTGGCCATTATGGACGGGCTGCTGATGATTTCGTATTTCAATCAACTGCGCTTTCATGGTCTCTCGCTGCACGACGCCATCATGCAAGGGGCCGAAAAACGCGTCCGCCCCGTGATGATGACGGCGCTCACCGCGATTTTCGGTCTGCTGCCGGCCGCGCTTTCCACGCGGATCGGCTCCCAGACTCAGCGGCCGCTGGCCATCGTGGTCGTCGGCGGCATGATTAGCACGCTGTTCCTGACGCGGTATTTGATGCCCGTGCTCTACAGCTTCTACGGCCACCGCGAGCCTTCGGCCGAATCCGGCAAGATGGCCCATTGATTTCAAACCCATCTGCGGGCAGCGCGAAAACGGGCGGCATCGCTTGAAACGCTCTGGGCGCCGAGAAATAATCGGGGCCGACTCGTTGGACGTTGGTCGATCGGCCGGTGGAGTTGCTCCGGGAATTGTGCCGATGAAATATGCCTTGGCTATGAGCGCGGTGCTCGGTCTGCTGATCGGTCCCGCGTTTGCGGCGGGTGCTGATCCAACCGCATCCGGCGGTTACGTTGATGCGGGTGTCGGCATCGTCGACATCACGCCC
>DATCFX010000195.1:0-1276 GCA_036509275.1 Pirellulales bacterium
TGCAGCTCGATCATCTCGGCGATGCGGTGCTTTCGACCGGCATGATCCGCGAGCTGGCGCGCCGCTATCCGCAAGCACAGATCGAAGTCTTGGCCGCGCCCTGGAATGCGGAACTTTTTGCGACGCTCCCGCAGATCGGTCACGTCCATATTTGCCGGCGCAACCGCTTTGCGCGGCGTGGCCGCCAAGGCTGGCCGCTGGCGATTTTTTATTGGGGCTGGCGACTGCGCAGCCGGCGATTCGACGTGGGCGTCGACATTCGTGGCGAGTTCCCGTTTGCGCTGCTGTTGTGGCTGGCAGGCATCCGCCGCCGCGTGGGTTGGGCCGCCGGCGGTGGCGGCTTCTTGCTCACCGATTCGGCCGAGTATCAGCCGGCACGCCGGCAGGCGGCCGCCAGGGCCTGTCTGCTCGATGCGCTCGCCGGGCTGCCCGGCGACACCGGGCCGATTCCGCTGCCGTGCTTTGATCCTCCAGCAGCGGCCCGCAACTGGGTCGCTGCGCAGTTCGGGCGACGGGCCGGCAAGTCGTCGTTGCTGGTCGCGCACCTTTCGGCCGGCACGCCGGCCAAACGTTGGCCGGCCAGCCATTGGCAGGAACTGTTTGGCCGCCTACTACTCGAGTTGGGCGACGTGCAGATCGTGATGGTCGGCAGCCAGGCGGACCGCGAGTTGGCAAGCAAGATTCTCGGCGGCCGCCCGTGGCCGCGCATCTCCGATTGGACCGGCAAGCTCAGCGTCTGCCGGCTGGCCGCGTTGCTCGAACGCGCCGGTTGCTTTGTCGGGGCCGACTCTGGACCGGCGCATTTGGCCGCGGCAGTCGGCACGCCGGCCGTCGTGCTCTTTAGCGGACCCAATGATGCCCGCGTCTGGCGCCCCGCGGGCGACGTCGTAGTCGTGCGGCAGCCGGTCGCGTGTGCGCCATGCCATCGCACGGCCTGCCCGTTGGCCGATCATCCGTGCATGCGCGGCATCGAGCCCCAGCGCGTGGCCGCGGCGATTGCCCACAAGCTGGCACTCGGCCGAAGGCCTGTGGTGGACGAACGGGGGTCTTGCGCCTTACTGGATCTGCCGGGAGCACCGGCGCCGATTGAACTGCCGCTGGCATGATCGCAATCGCACGCACACAGGATGCAACTCTCGCGGCACACGGCTCCCGCGTGCGGCGCCGCGCGGAGAGAAAAGCCCGCAGGCCGCGCCAGGCGCCGGCTAAATGGCAGTCGCGAGCCTTGAGCGCGTGGCTGCTGCTTACCGCTGCGGCAGTGGTGGCGATTCTGGTG
>DATCFX010000196.1:0-3091 GCA_036509275.1 Pirellulales bacterium
GCGACCGGCAGCCGCTCGTCCGCGACCCGCAGCCGCGCCTCCCCCGACCCGATCCGCTCGATCTGCCCCGAAACAAAGGGGACGGGAGTCGTTTTCTGCAAAAACGACTCCCGTCCCCGTTTATAGAGGGCAAACTTGATGCTCGAGGAACCGCCGTTGACCGTCAGCACGGAACCGCTCATGCGCCGCTCCGCTCGCGGACTTCCACGTGGTCGCCGCGATCGATCAACACGGTGTGGGCCAGGCCGATGAACAGGCCGGTGCCGACAACCC
This sequence comes from Pirellulales bacterium, assembly GCA_036509275.1. Lineage (GTDB taxonomy): Bacteria > Planctomycetota > Planctomycetia > Pirellulales > PNKZ01 > DATATB01. Next base: position 274 of record DATCFX010000196.1, read on the forward strand.
CGGGAAGGGCGCGCAGCTGCTCGTCGAGCTGCCGCGGACGCTCGAGCGGGCCAACGCGGCAATCGAGAATCGCGTTGCCGTTGTCAGTTAGCAACAGATCGCCGTCGGCACGCCGGCGCGGCTCGCTGGGCAGGCCCAGCCGCTCCAATTCACGGGCGCACCAGGCCAGGCCGAACGGCACGACTTCCACCGGCAGCTTGCCACGCGACCCGATCACGGGCACGATTTTTTCGGGACCAACGAGGATCACCACGCGGCGGCTGGCCGAGGCCACGACCTTCTCGCGCAGCAGCGCGGCGCCGTAGCCCTTGATGAGGTTCAACTGCGGATCCACTTCGTCGGCGCCGTCGATGTCGACGTCGATCGCCTCGACTTCATCGAAACTCGTCAGCCGGATGCCCAAGCGGCCGGCCAGCTCGGCCGAAGCGTCGCTGGTGGCGATGCCGCGAACGCCGAACCCCTCGGCCACGCGCTGGCCCAGGGTCTCGATGAACGCCGTGGCCGCATGGCCCGTGCCCAGCCCCACGACATCGCCATCGGCCACATACTCCAAGGCGCGCGCGGCGATCGCCTGCAGCCCGGAGGACGATGGACCCATGAGCAATCCCTTTTTCTTGGGTGCCGAGCTTAATTTTAGACCGGCTCGGGCACTTGCGGATCGTGCCAGCCGCGAGGCGGAACGATCCGGCTCTCGACCTCGGTCGGGCCCCAGGTGTTGGGCTCGTAGAAAAACAGCGGCGTCTTGTTGCTCAGAATGGGATCGACGATCTTCCAGGCCGCCTCGACGTAGTCTTCGCGGGCAAACAGCGTGGGATCGCCGTGCATGGCGTCGCCCAGCAACCGCTCGTAAGCGTCCATTTCGCCGGCGCGAGAATGATGCGTGGCCAGCAGCTCAACCTGGCTGCCGACCATTTCTTCGCCGGGCTGCTTGATGAGCGCCCCTAGGCCGATGGTCACGTCGGGGCTGACGCGGAAGCGCAGGTAGTTGGGGTGCCGCGTGCGGACAAACAATGGCGGCGGCGAGCGGAACTCGACGATCACTTCGGTGCAGGTGACCGGCAGCTTTTTGCCGGCCCGAATATAAAACGGCACGCCTTGCCAGCGCCACGAGTGAATTTCCATGCGCATCGCCGCAAACGTCTCGACCTGCGAATCGGGCGCCACGCCGGCTTCGTTGCGATAACCTTTGAACTGACCACGCACGACCGCGCCGGGGCCCAACGGCGGAATGGCCTTGAGGATCTTGACCTTTTCGTCGCGGACCGACTCGCTGTCGGTGCCGACCGGCGGTTCCATGGTCAGGTTCGCCAGGATTTGCAGCAGGTGGTTCTCGACGACGTCGCGCACCGTGCCGGCTTCTTCGTAAAAGGCCCCGCGCCCCTCGACGCCGAAACTCTCGGCCATCGTGATCTGCATGCTCGAGACGTGGTTGCGGTTCCAGACCGGCTCCAGAAACGAATTGGCGAAGCGGAAAAAGAGCAGGTTCTGCACCGGGTCCTTGCCCAGGTAATGGTCGATGCGAAAGATCGACGTTTCATCGAAATTGCCCAGCAGCGTCGAATTCAACGCCTGGGCGGTGGCCAGGTCGCGGCCGAACGGCTTTTCCACGATCACCCGCGCGCCCTGGGCGCAGCCGGATTTGCCAAGCTGGTCGACCACGACGGGAAACAGCTTGGGCGGAATCGCCAGGTAATGGGCCGGATGCTTGGCCGAGCCCAATTCCTTGCGCAGCTTTTTGAACGTCTCGGCGTCCTGGTAATCGCCGTCGACATAGCGCAACCGCTCGCAGAGCGTGGCGAAGGCGTGCTCGTCGACGCCGCCGTGCTTTTCCAGGCTGTCGCGCGCCCGCTCCCGCAGCTTTTCCAAATCCCATCCGGCCTTGGCCACGCCGATCACCGGCACGTCCAGATGCCGGCGGCGGGCCATCGATTGCAGGGCCGGAAAAATCTTTTTATAGGCCAGGTCGCCGGTGGCCCCGAAAAAAACCAGGGCGTCGGATTTTTGAGCGCACACGCTACCACTCCTTGAGTTTCCCCGCCCCGATCGTTTCGCTGGCTACTTGCCCGCCGGCTTCTCGACGTGCCCCCCGAATTGAAAGCGCATGGCCGACAGCAGCCGATCCGTATAATCGGCCTCGCCACGGCTGGAAAACCGCTCGAACAAAGCGGTGGTCAACACCGGAGCCGGCACCGCCTCGTCAATCGCCGCCTTGATCGTCCAGCGGCCCTCGCCCGAATCGGACACGCGGCCCGTATAGTCGGCCAACTCCTCGTCCTTGACCAGCGACGCGGCCGTGAGATCCAGCAACCACGAGGCGATCACGCTGCCGCGACGCCAGACTTCCGAAATGTCGCGCAGATTCAGATCGTATTGATACAGCTCGGGCTCGCGCAGCGGCGTGGTTTCCGCATCGCTCTCCTGCTGCTGGTTGCCGACATTCGCATGCCGCAGGATGTTCAGCCCCTCGGCATAGGCGGCCATCACGCCGTACTCGATGCCGTTGTGGACCATCTTGACGAAATGCCCGGCACCATTGGGGCCGCAGTGCAGATAACCCTTCTCGGCCGTGCCGCCGATGGCTTCGCGGCCGGGCGTGCGGGGAGCCGAATCCATCGCAGGAGCGAGCGCCGCAAAAATCGGATCCAAGTGCTTCACGACGGCCGGCTCGCCACCGATCATCTCGCAATAGCCGCGTTCCAGGCCCCACACGCCGCCGCTGGTGCCGACGTCGACATAATGAATGCCCTTGGCCCGCAGCTCGGCCGCGCGGCGAATGTCGTCGACATAGTACGAGTTGCCGCCGTCGATCAGAATGTCG
>DATCFX010000197.1:0-4500 GCA_036509275.1 Pirellulales bacterium
CGAGCCGCCGCTGCCGCCGACCGGGAAGCCGGCAGAATTGGCGGGCGTGGCCAGCCGCTTGTCGAGCGGAATGCCGATGTAAGTCCAGCTATCCGCTCCGTAAGTCGCATATTTGTGGTGCCAGAACAGGTTGCCCTGATCGATGGCCTGGTAGGTGACCGGAGTACCGACGCCCGCCAGCGGCGCACCCGTCGCCCGCGTGACCGTGCGATCCTGCACGGTGGCCCACATACCGACTTCGTTCTTGGGGCCGAATGCCCAGGCCACCTGGCCGCGCCACTGCGACAACGTGGGCGAGTTGCCGAACGCGCCAAAATTGTTGCTGAACATCCAGTCGTGTACCAGGCCCCAGCTCCAGTGCCGATTGACATTGGCGCGCTGGAAGAGACCGGCGGTGAAAAAGCCCTGGATCGTGGAGTTGCCGATTTCCGAACCGGGGCTCGTTTTGCCGCTGAAGTTGTACAAGCCGTAGCTGCCGCCGGCCTGCCAGCCGATGCCGTAGTTCTCGACCAACGCGCCGCCCAGGTTGAGGCCGTTGACGGCCCCGTTATTGCCCGGGTAGGTGCCGTTGGTGACCCCGCGAAATGAGTCGATGCCCGAAAAAGCGTACACGCCGATCCGCGGGCACTTTTCCGAATACGGACCGCACTTACCGCCGCGGCAGCACTGCGTGCAAGTGTCGCAGGTGCCCTGTTCAGCCGCTTCCGGCGCGGCAGCATCGGCCACCGTGGCGTCGGGCGTGGGAGGATTTTCGGTCTGTTCGGCATAGGCGGCCGCAACGGACTCGCTGGCAGCCGATGCTTCGCTACGATCGTAGTCCGAACTGAGTTCCACCGGTTCGGCACGCACCCGTGGCGCCATCAAGGCCAGTGCGCCGAACGCTATCGCGGCCCAAAATCGACGTCTCATTCCGCCCTCCGTGCTAAGTCGAGAATAGCTGATTTTTTACCGCGGCCGGCGCGGCCGAGTTGCCCCAGCCTAAGTCCGCCTGCCGGCGCCGTTGGGAAAGTCCCATGTTCCATGCTGCCTGGTTGTCAACTGCGGGCGCCGCCGGCAGATTGGGTTCAATCGCTCGAATCCCGAGAAGCCGATCGCCCGGAGCATGTCTAATGACAGGATCGACCCTTGCGGCCGGCAAATCGAGCACGCGCCGAACCGTCGGCACTGCCGCTACAACCCGCAGACCCTGCGGCTTCCGTGGCACCGCTGCGACCGTCGCAGCCGCGACCAGAGTGGGTGGCCCACCTCAGCAGCTTGCCAGGGGCGCGCCGTAGCAGGTCGTTGCCCACGCCCGATTTGCCGACTACTGCGTGCGATTGGTGTCAACGAAGAAGTTGCCGTTGTTGGCCAGCGGCATGTAAGGCATCCAGGTGCGGCCGGCAACCGTCGTGCTGCGGGCGGCCCGCTGCGGGTAGAACGCCAGGCCCACCGAGAAGTTCCAGAATTCCTGCGTCGAGGCCACCGCGCCGTTGGCTTGAATGCCGGAGTGTGCGCTGGGCTTCATGTACACCGTGTTCGCATACATCGACACACAGTCACTGACCGGGACCAACCAGTTGCCGCCCAGGATGAACTCTCCCAAGCTGTTGCCGGCCCCGCCCGGAAACTGGTTGGCCGGATCTTGGTTCAAGCGCACCTGGTCCGGAAGCCCCACATACATCCAACTATCGCCGCCGAATCGCTGCCACTTGTGATGCCAGAACAGATCGATCTGGTCGATCGCCTGATAGCTCTGCGTCAGACCGCCGGGAATCGTTTTACTCGCGCCGCGATCGCGGAAGGCTCCCCACACGCCGATCTCGTTGCAGGCATTGAAGGCCCAGCCAACTTGCATGCGCCATTGCGAAACGGTCGGCGAATTCGCATACGTCCCGAACATATTGTTCAGCATCCAGTCGTGGACGATGCCGAATCCGATCGGCACGTGGGCATCGGGGCGGCGGAAGAACCCGGTCGTGATGAAAATCTGCTGTTGCACCTGCGGGGTTCCGGGAGCCGGGACCGATTGACCGTTCAGATCGTATCCGCCGTAGCTGGCCCCCAACTGTGCGCCCAAACCATAGGTGGCAAGCCACGGCAGCGGCACGCCGCCGTTCAGTCCGCTCGAAAACCCGTTGTTATTTTGGTGAGTGCCGTCCGATATCCCACGCCATGAATCCGCGCCGGCAAATCCATACCAGCCGACGCGCGGGCAAGGATCCGCATAGGGACGGTTGGCCAGCCTCGGATCACATGTCGGGCAACCCACCCCGCCGCAGACCTGGCAGGGCACGCCTTCGACCGGCACGTCGGCCGCATACTCTCCCGCCAGCGACTGGTCGACGGCCGGCTGCGCCTGATCGTAGTCGCCGGTCAGCTCGACGTTCTGAGCTGGCCCGACGGCTGGCCCCAGCAGCAGCACAGCAGCGGCCGCGGCCCAACTTGCTCGGAGGAAACGCATCTGCAAGCCTCGCTTGTGCTATGCCGGGGCGAAACCCAATTTTTCGCCGATCCACCATGCCGGCGTTGTGCGCGGCCGGTCTCATGGCTTTCGCTGGTTTCGCGTGCGGCCCGTCATCCGTCCTGGCGTGAAGGAATGCACACAATCCCAGGCGACAGGATTTGCGCGCCGCAAAACCTTTACTGGGGGGATCGGATCGGATTGTTCGGAATGATGAGAAGTTCCGGAACAACCGGCATGAATTGACCAGCCTTGCCAGTCTTCCCAGCCCGAATTTTTTTACGCGCTCGGCGGAGGGGAACGAGCGGACGCCGGATGGCGCAAAGTGTTATGCGCCTGGGAGAAGAGTGAAAAATGAAAACTGAACAGTGAAGAGTGCCGAATGACGCTTGCGCGTCACTTTTCACTTTTCACTGTCCACTTTTCACTCGCGCTAGCAAGCGCCGTTAGCGGGGCTTGCGTTTGGATAAGGCGGCGGGCGACTTTTTGGCGGCAGGTGGCTTTTTTAGCGGTTTCTTGGGTTCGACGGCCCGCTTGGCAACCGCCGGCTTGTGCTCGGGAGCCTTTTTGGCAGGCGATTTTTCGGCGGCGGCCTTGGCGGGCTTTTCCGGGGCCGGCTTTTCCGGGGCGGCCTTCTCGGCCGGCTTCTTTTTGTCCATCGCCGGCTTGGCCTTGGCGACCGGTTCCTTGGCTTCTTTGACTTTGGGCTGGGGCTCCGGCGGTGGAGTCTTGGGCTTGGCTTGCCGCTTGGGCAGCCGATCTTTGGCGTCGGGGGCAATCTCGAGCAGTAGCTTGTGCAAGGTAGGCGAATAAGGGTTGCTTACCATTTCCGCCCCAAGCTGATGCACCAGCGACGCAAACTCGATGCCCTTGTTCTTGGGAATCGCGCGTTCCATGCCCGGCACGTGGCCGTCCTTGGCTTCGTTGTCGTGAATCGCACCGATGACGATCAGTGCGTCGCGCGTGCCGCGATCGACGGGAATGGCATGGCCGCCCAACGTCATCTGGTTGGCATAGGCCACGACAAACGGGGTCGACCCCTCGAATTTCTCAATCTTTTGCACGGCCTGTCCGAGATTGAGCTTTTTCAAGTTCTCCATGTCGAACGAATACGTCGACTCGAAGATGCTGTACAACAACCGCTTGACGTTGGTCATCGCGGCCAGCGGTTCGGGCAGCATGGGCACCGTCTCGGCCAGTTCGCGGGCCGTGCTGACGCGCACCTCGTTCCAGTCGAAGAAACCGGTCTTGAGAACTTGAAAGGCCTGTTCGGCCGGCTCGTAACCGGCATTCTCCAGGCAGCAGGCAAAGATCAAATGCTCGAGCACCGGCCGTTGGGGCGGCTCGACCGGTTTGTAATGCTTCTTGAGGATCTTGTGCAGCCGGGTCAGCAGCGCCGAACGGTTGGGGGTTGCCATGCTCAAACTCTCGTGCTGGATCGAAACGCGATGCAAACTCTTGGCGGTCCTGGGCGGGCCGGTGCCGGCTTTTGCCCCGGGCGCTACGAAACATGATCGGCGGCGTCACCTGGGAGCCCGTGCTCCTGCTCAGGTTCCCGGGCGTCCGGAACCGCGGCACCTGGTTCCCGGGCAACGGTCGCGTCGACCGGTCGCTCGGCCACGGCCGGCTCGTCCGCACCGTTTTCCGGTTCCGGCGGCGCATCCTTCGGCAGGACGCGGTGCAGAATCTCGGCAATCTCGATCGACTTCTTGACGCCCATGTCCAGGACAAACTCAAGCCGTGGAGTGTAACGCGTATCGATCCGGTTGGCCACCTTGGATTGCAGGAACCCGGCCGCGCTTTGCAACCCGCACAGCCCCAGTTTCTGCTTCGTGTCGCTGCCCATGATGGACACGTGCACCTTGGCCTGCCGCATGTCCGGGGTGACCTCCACGTAGGTCACCGTGACGTCTTCGACGCGGGGATCCTTCAGCTCGGCCAAAATGGCCATGCTGACGACTTCGCGGATGGCTTGGGCGGCCTTGAGAACTCGACGACTTGGCATGCGACAATCGGGGCTTGGACTAAAAAAGCGAGGCCTGTTGGGCGGGACTTGACCG
>DATCFX010000198.1:0-1241 GCA_036509275.1 Pirellulales bacterium
GCGGGATTTGATCGCCGGACGGGCCCGGGTCGCCGGACGGATTCTCGGTCAGCATTCGTGACAGTTCGTCTTGGATTGCCTGGACTTGTGCGGCGTCCAGGTCAACCGCCTCGACCTGGTACGAGGCCTCATCTCGCGGGCAATACACCAACAGCGACTCCGCGCCCCGGGCGTCGCGCGTCGTTTCCTCGAGCCGAAAAATGCGGCGGCGAATCATCAACAGCGCCAGCACGTAGCGCAGTTGCCGCCGCTCGGCCTGGTCGGCCAATTGATGAAACAGTTCCAGCAAAACCTGGCTGGGGGCTGCCCGATTCTTCTTCTCCTCGCGCCGCGGCATGCGGCACTTCCACCAGGCCAACGCGTCGGCCGGCGGGCCAGGCCACGCCTCGGCACTGTAATTCTGGCGCTTGAGCGAACCGCCTGAGTCGTCGACGACCGAATAAAACTCTTCGCCTTCGGCAAATTCCCGGCCGGTGGTCGCACAGTGCCGCGTCGCGTGCTCGATGTGGTAATCCATGTCGGCTTCTTCTGGCGGCGATGCGGCTGATGCAGGGGCTGGTTTCAAGACACGATTTCAAGACACAATGAAAAACCGGGCGTCGGTGCCGCCGGGAGCGATGCGAATTCTGACCGGTTTTCCACAGCCGGGGCAATGCCCCTCGTAGGCATTGCCGGCCCGATTGACGTAAATTCGGCTATAAAGATCACAACAGGCAAACTTGATGCCGACGTAGCGCCGGGCATCGTCTTGGCGGCCGCCCGGCTGGGCCAGCTCCGGCTCGCTCGAAAGGTCCAGGTGCTCGCCCTTCATGGGTCCATCCCCTCCCCAGGCTCACGCCTTGGGGCAGCGCCAATTGCTGCAAACCCAAGGGCGGATGAGACTAATCGAACCTGTGCCTGGCGTAAAGGTCAGCGGTTTTGTGCGGCTCGTAGGCACCGCGGAAACAAAATTCACGCCCGCTTTGCTAGCTAGCGGCTTGCTGCCGGGCTAGCGGTGGGGCAGAATTGGAAGGTGGCAATCCGGCAACCGGCGGTCGACCGAGTTCTTGCCACCCGCGGGGCCGAGCCAACAGGCGAAAACGCATGAGATGGAAGCTGCCGACCTTGGCCCGCAACTCGTCGTTTGGTGGCATCCCCCGGCCGGCCGTGATCAAACCGCCGTGCCCGCAATGCGGTGCACAGACGTTTAGCTTCTGGACCTGGATCGTGGCGGCCGCGTGGGTGATCTTTTTTCCGGCCGG
>DATCFX010000199.1:0-3600 GCA_036509275.1 Pirellulales bacterium
CAGATCGTCAGTGTCCAGCGGCGGAATGCGCAGGCCGGCCTCGCGTAAGTCGGCCGAAGTGCCCAACGGCAGGCCGTAGGCGCCGGCCAACAGGCGCCGCAAAAAGTCGAGCCCCTCGGCCTCGGGCCGTTCGACTCCGGGGGCTGAAAAAAAGCTGCGCCAAAACGGCCGCGCCGGGCCCTGCTCGCTGCTGCCGAACAGCGTCCAGCGCACGCGGCCCTTGTCATCCTGCGTGCGCGACAAAGCCAGCGGTGCAAGGATCACATAACGCTCTTTTGGCGGGGCGCCCGCCCGACAGAGTTCCGGTGGCCAATACGGATTGTTCTGCAGTTTGGCCTTGGACAGCCCGTGGCACGGCTGGCCATGGCCCAGGTGCCAGAGGCCGCGCAAGACCTGCTCCGCGATCTGCCGCAGGCCCGGGGCGAGTTCGAAGGCTTCTTCGTATTCGGTGACGTGCCAGCCCCAGAGGTCGTCTTCGGAAAGCACCAGCGGATCGACTGTCTGGCTATACGGCTTGATGGCCGGCCGCGGCGGTGGCATGAATTCCGAATACGCGATGATCGGCGCCGCCCGGCGCTTGCGCTTCGACGCCGGGGCCACGAGTTGCTTCCAGCCGCGCGTGGGCATGGTATTTCCCTCGGTCTTGACGCAGAATAATAGGGCCGCAGCGGCCAGTGGCCCAAGCTTAGCGGCAGCCGGCAGAAAACAGAATGGGCCGCAAGCCCCGGGACGTCGTTGCGAGTAGCCGTTATGACCGACAAGGCCGTGATCCGTGCCAGTTTGCCGTCCGACACGCCGCACCTGGTGGAATTGGCTCGCGAAACGGACGTGTTCAAGCCGCTCGAGATCGACGCGCTGGGCGAAGTGCTGAACGATTTTCACGCCTTCAACCAGGCCCAAGGGCACCGGGCCATCACCTGCGAGCTAAGCGGGCAACTCTTGGGCTTCGCGTATTACGCACCGGCGGCCATGACCGACCGCGCGTGGTATCTGTACTGGATCGCCGTCACCAAACGCATCCAGGCCCGGGGCATCGGCAGCCGGCTGTTGAAATCGGCCGAGGACGATATTCGTGCCAGCGGCGGCCGGCTGTTGCTGATCGAAACCTCATCGCTGCCGCACTACGGGCTGACCCGGCGGTTTTATCTGAAGCACCAGTACGAGCAGGCGGCGACGCTGGCCGATTTTTATGCCGACGGCGACAACCTGGTCGTTTTTTCCAAGCGCTTCGTGCCGGTCGGTGCCTAGCGGCGCTGGTCGATCGTCAGTCGCCCGGCACCGGCTCGATGGTACACCACATCGACCCCTTGCAGGCTTTGATCGCGTGGTCTTTGCCATAGGCATGGACCTGGTCGCGTTTCAGCTCGGCGTGTTCTTTGGTCGTGATGAGCAAAACGGCGCGACCGGCGGAATCGACTTCCTTGGCGAGCTGGAACCCTTTTTCGGTTTCGAAGGCGAATAGTTCCATGAGCATGACGATCACGTAGGCATAGGTGTGGTCGTCGTCGTTCCACAGCACGACCTGGTACCGCGGCTGCCGCTTGGGCTTTTTGGCCTGTCGGGTCCGCTGTTCGGACTCGACCGCCGGTTCTGCAACTTCGGCTGCACTCGTCGACACACCGACTCCTTTTTGCAATCCGAGCGTGGCCTACGCTGGCGGTAACTATTATATTGGCGGCCACTCGCCGGGAGTAGCATGCCAGCAGCGGCCGGCCACTTGCCCCCGGCAAGGCATGCCGCTACCGGCCCCAGCACGCAACCCATACTCCCGCCCGGATATTTTAACACGAATTCCAGATCCGATGCCAATCATGCAGACCATCGACCGCTACCTGACCGAGCACGCCGCAGACTTCGAAGCCGACTTGTGCGAGTTGCTGCGGATCCCCAGCGTCAGCGCCGATAGCCGGCATCGCGACGACGTGCGCCGCGCCGGCGACTGGGTGGCCAATCAATTCCGTGGGCTGGGGCTTTCGACCGAAATCATCGAGACCGCCGGCCATCCGATCGTCTATGCCGAGTCGCTGGAGGCGCCCGGTGCTCCCACGGTGCTGGTCTACGGGCATTACGACGTGCAGCCGCCGGACCCACTGAGTGAATGGCACTCGCCGCCGTTCGAGCCCACGCGCCGCGACGGCAATCTTTACGCTCGCGGCGCCACCGACGACAAGGGCCAGATGCTCACGCACATCAAGAGCACGCAGGCTTGGATCAAGACGGCGGGCCGGCTGCCGGTGAATTTGAAGTTTTTGATCGAAGGCGAAGAGGAAGTCGGCAGCGAGCACCTGGAGGCCTTTATCGAGCGCGAGCGCAAGCGGCTGGCCTGCGACGTGGCGGTGATCAGCGACACGGCCCAGTTCGCGCCCGGCCAGCCGGCCATTACTTACGGTCTCAAAGGCATCGCGTATTTCGAACTGCGGCTGACCGGCCCGCGCCAGGACTTGCACTCCGGCACGTTCGGCGGCGCAGTCACGAACCCGGCCAATGCCTTGGCGCGGATGCTGGCCGCACTGGTCGACGAGCACGGCCGGGTGCAAGTGCCCGGCTTTTACGACGACGTGGTCGAACTCGATCCGCAAGAGCGGCGGCAGATGGCCGAGTTGCCCTTCAGCGACGCGCAGTTCATGCAGTCGATTGGCGTCGACGGACTCTCGGGCGAGCAAGGCTATACCACGCTGGAGCGCAAATGGGCCCGGCCCACGTGCGACATCAACGGTTTGACCAGCGGTTATCAGGGTGAGGGGGCGAAGACCGTGCTGCCGGCCCGGGCCAGCGGCAAGTTCAGCTTCCGCCTGGTGCCTAAGCAGGATCCGCTCAAGTTGCAGCGATCGCTGGATCAGATGCTGCGTGGCTTGTGTCCGCCGGGCATCCGCCTGGAGCTGACCAGCTATCACGCTGCGCCGGGCGTGGTTGTGCCGCTCGATAGCCCGTATATGGCCGCGGCGGCGCGGGCCATCGAGCACGGCTTTGGCCGCCGGCCGGTGTACATTCGCGAGGGGGGCTCGATTCCGGTCGTCTCCACCTTCCACGACAGACTCGGAGTCGATACGCTGCTGCTGGGCTGGGGCCTGAACGACGACAATACCCACGGCCCCAACGAAAAATTTTCGCTCGCCGACTTCCATCGCGGAATCAAGGCCAGCGCGTATTTGTGGCAAGAACTGGCGGAAGGGAAAAGGGCAGTGAAAAGTGAAAAGTGAAAAGTGGAAAATGGAAACGAAAAACGAAAAACGGAAAACGGCAGTCGGCGGCACGCGATAGCGCGTCACTTTTCACTTTTCACTTTTCACTCTTCACTTTTCACTTAATCCCCATGCTCGATCGCAAATTCATCGTGGACCATGCGGACCAGGTCAAAGAGAACTGCACGCTGCGCGGCGCGCGGGCCGATGTCGACCGCTTCGTACTGCTCGATGCCAAGCGGCGCGAGAAGCAAGCGCATGTCGAAGAGTTGAACCGCAATGCCAACGAAGTTGCTAAGAGCATCGGCAAAGGCAAGGATGCCGCCGAGCGCGAAGCCCGCAAAACCGAGGGCCGCGAGCTGCGCGACCGGACAGCCGCCGCCCAATCGGAGCTGGACACGATCGCCGCCGAAATGGA
>DATCFX010000200.1:0-9757 GCA_036509275.1 Pirellulales bacterium
GCGAAAACCGGCCCGCTCGAAGGCCTTCACGTGCGCGGCGTACGACGTCGGCACATGGCCGGGAAAAAACAATTGCGCTACCGACAGGGCCGCCGGCAAGCGGTTCTGCAGCCGGCAGAAGAAGTGCAGGACGAATTTGCCGCCGGGTTTCAAGGCGCGATAGACCTTGTTCAGGATGACATCGACCTCTTGCGGGCGAATCGCCTCCCATGCGGCGATGGAATAAATCGTGTCATAGAATTCCGGCTCGAGTTCGGCTTTGACAAAGTCTTGCAGCTTGACGTGATAGCCGTAGTGCTCGTCGTTATAAGCCGCTTGCTCCTTGGAGAGCGTGTATCCCCACAGGTTGTCGCGGTCGTGGGTGCGTTGTTCGATGTGGCGCAGCATCGAGCACCAGCCGCAGCCGAGTTCCAGAATGCGTTGGCCGGGCTGGGGGTCGATCAAGCCCAACAGATGGTTGGCCTTGTTCGTCTGCGCCTCTTCCAGCGTTTCGCGGCCGGTCAGGTGATCGGCGCACGAATAGAACATGAACTTCGAATCGAGAAACAACTTGTAGAACTCGTTCGAGACGTCGTAATGCGCCTCGATGCCCAACCGCGCCTCTTGGTACTGCAACCGGCGGAGCATCAGCTTGCGCATCAAGGGCGGCGGATAAGCTTCGCGCAGCCAGTGTACGAAGCCCTGTTCCGGGATGCCCGTGATGAAGTCCCAGATGCGCCGCTCGTCGAGCGGTTGCGGCGCATGCATCAGGAAATTGAGTGACGAGTACGCCGTGCCGTGCGTCAGCGTGTCGCTCAAAAGTCGCAAATAACGCATCTCGGGTCCCTACCTCGGCCAAGACACCTCAATTCGGCGGGGCCAACCGGCCCCCCTCAAGATGAATTCAAGCGTACTTTGGCCGCGCCGTTTTTCAAGCGGGATTCGGACGGCAGCCCGGTGTGGGACCGCCCGGCCCCACGACCAACCCCGCGACCACCGGTCGCGGCTTTATGACGGGCAGCACAACGCCGGGTCTCAGTCGGTTCCCACCATCACCGTGTCGGCGTCCTCGTACGCCGGGGCGCAGCAGCAGAGAAACCGGAGCGTGTCAGAGCCGGTATTGCGGATCGTGTGGACCGCGCCGGGCGGAATGGCGATGGCATCGCCCGGGCCGACCGCTTGCTGCTGGTCGCCGATCTGCATCAGGCCGCTGCCGGAGAGGATGTAGTAGATCTCCTCGGTTCGCGGGTGGTAATGGGCCGCGGTGCGGCAGCCAGGCTCCAGCCGCGCCTCGGCCAGGCTTTGCAACCGGATGCACGAGTTGCGATGCGCCAGCAGCTCGCGAATCTCCGAGCCGTCCTTGGTGGTGAAGGCCGGCACCGCGTCGATGTTGCGGATATCCATCTTGGGCACCGTTTTGGTTCGGTCGCGATGAGCCGCGTGGCTTCAGCCCGCGGTCTTTGGTTTGAAGCAAATTGCAATTTCGGCCGGCGGATAGCTGCGAACGTCCCAGGCTTCCGGTTGCGGCAGCAATGCCATGTCGAAGCGCTCGTCGGCCTCGACGACAATCGCGCTCTCTGGCGGGGCCTCGGCAAACAGCGTCTCGATGAGCTTCAGCATTTGCTCCTGCCGCTCGACATAAAACGCGTAGGGCGGCGAGCAAAACACGACCCAGGCGAGATCACGCGGGACTGAAATGGCACCCGGCCGAAGTTGCACGAACGTGTTGGCGGCGATCACCTCGCAGTCGGCCTCGAGCCCCAAGACCGCGAAATTCTGGCGAATGACGGCCGCGGTGGGAAAATGCTGTTCGTAAAAGATGGCCTTGGCCGCCCCGCGGCTAATGGCCTCCAGGCCCAAGGCCCCGGTGCCGGCGAACAGATCGAGCACGCGTTTGCCCGCGACGCTGGGTCCCAGCAGGTTGAACACCGCCTCCCGCACCCGATCTTTCATTGGCCGCGTGCGGGCTTCGCCGCTATAGGCAATCCGCCGGCCGCGGAGCCGGCCGCCAATAATCCGCAGCGGGCTGGCCTGCGAACTGGTCGCCGCCTGGGCAACGGGCTCGGGCAGCATCGACTGCGGCGGGCGGGCCGGACGTTTGGATTTGCGGGGCAGGGGCGGGCCTCTCATTTTTTTCGCTGTGGTGTGGTATCGTAGCGTGCCGCCGACTGGGCCGGCCACCGTGTGGCCTGGCTGCCGCCTGGCTGCCGCCTGGCTTGACCGGGCCGCTCACGGCTCACGAATAATATGAAAAACATCCCAAGCTGTCACACGCCAAAAGGGTTTTCTATGTACCTGCGTCCGCTGCTGGCCGCCGTTTTGATTTCAGCCACGCTGGCCTGCCCATCGGCTTGGGGCCAGGCACCCAAGGCCAAAGCGGCCGATACCAAGCCGGCCCAGCCCAAGACCTCCGATAAAAAAGCTGCCGACACCAAGCCGGCCGACGCCAAGCCCGCCGACGCCAAGCCGGCGGAGCCGAAAACGCCCCCCACTAAGGAACAGGCCGACTTCGACAAACTGCTGGGCCAGTGGAACGGTCTGATCGAGCGGCTGCAAAACCTGCAAACGCAGTTCAAGAAGGTCAAGCCTTCCCAGCGCAAGCCCGTGCGGGCCGAGTTTGCCAAGCTGCTCAAGGAGGGCGAAGCGCTGCAATCCAAACTGGTCGAAGCAGCCGAAGACGCCTATCGGGTTGCCCCCAACAAGAATCACGACGTTGACGATTTGCTGACCTCGATTATCACCGAGGATGAGAATGAAGACTATTACGAGCAACTGCTGCCGATCGCCAGGCTGCTGATCGAGCACAAGTTCGACAATCCGCGAATCTACAATGCGGCCGGCAAGGCCGCGTATCAGCTAAACGACTACGATCTGGCCGAAAAGTACCTCAAAACGGCCGAAAAAGAGGGCACGCTCGACGAGGACGGCCGACGCCTCCTCGAGCAGTTGCCCGAGAGCAAGGCCAAGTGGGCCAAGGAAAAAGTCCTCCGCGAGAAGGAAGACCACGCCGACAAGGCCCATCAGTTGCCACGCGTCGAACTCAAGACCACCGCGGGGCCGATCGTCATCGAGTTGTACGAAGATCAGGCCCCCAACACGGTCGCCAATTTCATCAGCCTGGTCGAAAGTGGCTTTTATAACGGGCTGACGTTTCACCGGGTGCTGCCGCACTTCATGGCCCAAGGCGGCGATCCCAAAGGTAACGGTTCGGGCGGGCCGGGCTATACGATCGCCTGCGAGTGTTCCCGCCCCGACCACCGCGATCATTTCCGCGGCACGCTCAGCATGGCCCACGCTGGAAAGGACACCGGCGGGTCGCAGTTTTTCATCACTTTTGTGCGTACGCCCAATCTGGATGGCCTGCACACCGCCTTTGGCCGCGTGATTAGCGGATTTGATACGCTCGCCAAGCTTCAGCGACGCAATCCCGAAGAGCCGAATCAGCCGCCGCCGGACAAAATCCTCGAAGCCACGGTGCTGCGAAAGCGCGACCACAAGTACGAACCGGTCAAAGGCCCGCAGCGTTAAGCTAGCACCTGCTAGCACTTAAGCCCCCATTACGCGAAGTCGCCAAGCCCACGGACTGCGGTCCGTGGGCTTTTTTGCTGGATTCCGGCCGTGCTAGCACGAGGAAGCCCGTCACTAGGTTTTCATTAGAAAATCTGCAAAGCGGCTTGACGGGGAGCAGTTCTGTTAATAATCTGTCATGTTCTTGTCGAATATTGCCACTGCCTTGTATTTTGAAATTTGATTTTGCATGGCTGTGCATTTAAAATCGCTCAAAATCTTTTGCGATGTCGTGCGGCAGCGCAGCTTTTCGCGGGCTGCGCAGGAGAACGACATTTCGCAGTCCGGCGCCAGCCAAGTCGTGCATCAGCTCGAAGAGGGGCTGGGCGTCAGGCTGATCGATCGCTCGAAGCGACCCTTCGTGCTCACGCCCGAGGGTGAAGCCTATTACGAAGGCTGCCGCACGATTGTCGAACGCTATTTCCTGCTGGAAGACAAGGTTCGCACGCTGCACCAGGAAGTCGTGGGGCGCGTCCGCGTGGCCTCGATCTATTCGGTCGGGCTGCACCACATGAACCACTACCTACAGGAGTTTCTCACGGCTTATCCCAAGGCCAACGTGCGGCTCGAGTACCTGCATCCCGACCGCGTGTACCAGAGCGTCGAGGACGACATTGCCGACATGGGCCTGGTGAGCTACCCGAAAAGTTCGCGCACGGTCCAGGCCATCCAATGGCGCAAGGAGCCGATGGTGCTGGTTTGCTCGCCGAGCCATCACCTGGCCACCCACTCGAGCGTGTCGCTCCGCGATCTACACGGCGAGAAGATGATCGGGTTTGACCAGGGGCTGACCATCCGCGGCGAAATCGACAAGGTGCTCAGCTTCCACCGGGCGGAGGTCCGGGTGGTGATGGAGTTCGACAATATCGAAACCATCAAGCGGGCCATCGAAATCGACGCCGGCGTGGGCCTGCTGCCCGAACCCACGGTGCTGCGCGAGGTGGCCGCCGGCAGCCTGGTGGCCGTGCCGCTCAAAGGCCAGGAGTTAGTGCGGCCGCTGGGCATCATTCATCGCCGCGGCAAAGAACTGAGCAGTACGGCCCAGCGCTTCATCGAACTGCTGAAGCGCGAAGGCCAAGCAATTCCGTCGGCCGGGCATGGGCCAACCATCGCCGACACGGACGAGGACCCCGCGCACGCCGGCGCCGGGGCCAATTCCAACGGCAATGGCAAGCTGCTGGCGCTGGCCGGCGAGCGGCCCGACGAGACCCTTTGAACCATTTCGGCAAGCTGACCGAACCAGGGAGGCACCCGCGCGCCATGCATAGCCGCTTTCGACCCACCGAAGGCCTGTACGATCCCGCCAACGAGCACGATGCGTGCGGCGTGGGATTTGTCGTCAACCTGCGCGGCGAGAAAAGCCACCAGATTGTCCGCTCGGGCTTGGAGATCCTGGTCAACCTGGCGCATCGCGGCGCCTGCGGCTGCGACCCGCTCACTGGCGACGGGGCCGGCATTCTCACGCAAATCCCGCACGAGCTGCTGGCGGATAAGTGCCGCGAGTTGGGCTTCAAACTGCCCGCGCCGGGCAGCTACGGCATGGGCATGGTCTTTTTGCCCAACGACGCCGGCGAGCGCTCTTGGTGCGTCAATCGCCTGGAACAGATCATCGCCGAAGAAGGCCAGCGCCTGCTGGGCTGGCGCGAAGTGCCGGTGGACAACGAACACATCGGCCCCAAGGCGCGCGAGGTGGAACCGGCGCTGCGCCAGGTGTTCATTGCCGCCGGGCCAGGCACGCCGGCCAACATGCTCGATTGGAAGCTATATGTGATCCGCAAGCGGCTGGAAAAGGATCTTGGCGAAAGCCAGCTTGTGCAGAAGAAATACTGCTACGTCCCGAGCCTCTCGACGCGGGTGCTGATTTACAAGGGCCTGATGCTGCCAGACCAGGTCGAGCGGTTCTACTTGGACCTGGCCGATCCCCGCTTCACGTCAGCCCTGGCCTTGGTGCATCAGCGCTACAGCACGAACACGTTCCCCACCTGGGACTTGGCTCATCCGTTCCGTTTTCTGGCGCACAACGGCGAGATCAACACGGTTCGCGGCAACAGCAATTGGATGCACGCCCGCCAAAGCATGCTGGCCAGCGAAAAATTCGGACCCGACCTGAAAAAGCTGGGGCAGATTTGCATGCCCGGCGGCAGCGATTCGGCCACGTTCGACAACGTGCTGGAGTTGCTGGTGCTGACCGGCCGCACGCTGCCGCAGGCCGTGTCGATGCTGATGCCCGAGCCCTGGGCCGGCCACGAGAGCATGCCGGACGAGAAGAAGGCGTATTACGAATACCAGGCCTGCTTGATGGAGCCCTGGGACGGCCCGGCCTCGATGGCTTTTACCGACGGCACTTCGATCGGCGCGGTGCTCGATCGCAACGGCCTGCGGCCCAGCCGCTACTGGGTCACCAAGGACGGCCTGGTGATCATGGCCTCGGAAGCTGGCGTGCTGGACATTCCGGCCAGTCAGGTGGCGAGCAAAGGCCGGTTGCGGCCCGGCCGCATGTTCCTGGTCGACACGTCGCAGGGGCGGATTATCGCCGACAATGAGATCAAGCACCAATTGGCCAGCCGGCATCCGTATCGCGATTGGCTCGCAACGCACCAATTGTCGCTGGCCGATCTACCCGAGGTCGGCTCGACCAATGGCCATGCCGAAGAGCCGCTGGTGCGCTTGCAGCGGGCCTTTGGCTATTCGCTGGAAGACCTCCGCGTGCTGATGGCGCCGATGGCCACCGATGCCCAGGAGCCGATCGGCTCGATGGGCAACGACACGCCACTGGCCGTGCTCTCGGACCGGCCGCAGTTGCTCTACAACTATTTCAAACAGTTGTTCGCGCAGGTGACGAACCCGCCTCTGGACGCCATCCGCGAAGAAATCGTCACGTCGCTCGTGACCACGATCGGCTCGGAGGGCAACCTGCTGGCCGAAACGCCTGAGCAGTGCCGGCTGCTGCGTCTGGATCAGCCGATCCTCTCCAATGCCGACCTGGCGCGGCTCAAGGCCCTGGATCGGCCCGGTTTCAAGTGCCACGTGCTCTCGACGCTGTTCCGCCGCGCCGAGGGTATCGAAGGGCTGCGCAGCCGCATGACCGCGCTGCGGGCCGAAGCCTCGGCGGCCATTGCCGACGGCGCCACCGTGCTGATCCTTTCCGATCGCGGCGTGAGTCCCGAGTGGGTGCCGATTCCCGCGCTGCTGGCCACCAGCGGCATGCACCATCATTTGATTCGCGAAGAAACGCGCACGCGCTGCGGGCTGGTTGTCGAGTCGGGCGAGCCGCGCGAAGTGCAGCACTTTGCCTTGCTCACCAGCTACGGCGCCGGCGCGGTGAACCCGTACCTGGCCTTTGCCACGCTCCGCGATCTGCACGCCCAGAATGTTTTTCCCGAAGCGTACACGCCGGAGAAGATCGAAAAGAACTACATTAAGTCCATCGGCAAGGGCCTGCTGAAGGTGATGTCCAAGATGGGCATCTCGACGCAGCAGAGCTATCGCGGGGCACAGATCTTCGAGGCCGTCGGGCTGGAGCCGGGTTTTGTCGACGAGTACTTCACCTGGACGGCCACGCGCATCGCGGGCGTCGGTCTGGCGACGATCGCCGAGGAGTCGCTGCGGCTGCACGAGCATGCCTTCCCGCGGCACGAGGTGCCCAGCAATTTGGATCTCGACGTGGGCGGCCAGTATCAATGGCGCCGCAAGGGCGAAGCTCACATCATGAACCCCGAGGTGGTCGCCAAGCTGCAAATCGCCACGCGGATCAACAGCCGCGACGAGTTCCGCAAGTTTTGCGAGCTGATCGACAAGCAAGAGCGGACGCTGCTCACGCTACGCGGGCTGTTGGAGCTGCGCAAAAGCGATCACCCGGTCCCGTTGGAAGAAGTGGAGCCGGCGGCCGAGATCGTCAAGCGCTTTGCCACCGGTGCCATGTCCTACGGCTCGATCTCGAAGGAAGCCCACGAGACGCTGGCGATTGCCATGAACCGGATGGGCGCCAAGAGCAACACGGGCGAAGGGGGCGAAGACCCGGCCCGCTACGTGCCCGACGAAAACGGCGACCGTCGCTCCAGCGCCATCAAGCAGGTGGCCAGCGGGCGTTTCGGGGTGACCAGCGAGTACCTGGTCAGCGCGCAGGAATTGCAAATCAAGATGGCCCAAGGGGCCAAGCCGGGCGAAGGCGGCCAGTTGCCCGGCCACAAGGTGGATCGCGAGATTGCCCGCATCCGACACAGCACGCCGGGCGTGGGGCTGATTTCGCCCCCGCCCCACCATGATATTTATTCGATCGAGGATCTGGCCCAACTGATCCACGATCTGAAAAACGCCAATCGCCAGGCGCGGATCAGCGTCAAGCTCGTGGCCGAAGTCGGAGTGGGCACCGTGGCCGCCGGAGTCAGCAAGGGCAAAAGCGACGTCGTGCTCATCAGTGGCTACGAGGGTGGCACCGGCGCCAGCCCGTTGACATCGATCAAGCACGCCGGCATTCCTTGGGAACTCGGCCTGGCCGAAACGCACCAGGTGCTCGTGAAGAACGACCTTCGCGGCCGGATCGTCGTGCAGACGGACGGCCAACTCCGCACGCCGCGTGACGTGGCCATTGCCGCCATGCTCGGGGCCGAAGAATGGGGCATCGCCACCGGTGCCTTGATCACGATCGGCTGCATCATGATGCGCAAATGCCATCTGAACACCTGCCCGGTCGGCATCGCCACGCAAGATCCGGAGCTGCGCAAAAAGTTCGCCGGCAAGCCCGAATATGCCGTCAACTATTTCTTCCTGATCGCCGAGGGCCTGCGCGAAATCATGGCGTCGCTCGGCTTTCGCACGATCAACGAAATGGTCGGCCGCGTGGACATGCTCGACAGCCGCCAGGCAATCACCCACTGGAAAGCCCGGGGGCTGGATTTCAGCAAGTTGCTGCACAAGCAGCACGCGGCGCCGGGCGTGAAGACTTACTGTGCAGAGGCACAGGATCACGGCATCGAGCAGTCGCTGGACGTGACCCGGCTGTTGGAACTCTGCCAGCCGGCCCTGGAGCATGGCAAGGCCGTCTCGGTGGAGCTGCCGATCAAGAACGTCAATCGTACGGTCGGTACGATCCTCTCCAGCGAAGTGACGCGGCGCTACGGTGCCCGCGGATTGCCCGAGGATACGATCGAGCTGAGCTTTCGCGGCACGGCCGGCCAGAGCCTGATGGCTTTTGGCGTGCCGGGCGTGACGGTCCGCGTGGAAGGCGATGTGAACGACTATTGCGCCAAAGGTCTGTCGGGTGGCAAGGTGATTGTGTATCCCGACCGCGAGAGCACGTTTGCGGCCGAGGACAATATCCTGGCCGGCAACGTCGTGCTGTACGGGGCCACGAGCGGCGAAGTCTATCTGCGGGGCATCGCTGGCGAGCGCTTTTGCGTGCGCAACAGCGGCGCCAAGGCCGTGGTCGAGGGCGTGGGCGACCACGGCTGCGAATACATGACCGGCGGCGTGGCCGTCGTGCTGGGACCCACGGGCCGCAATTTCGCGGCCGGTATGAGTGGCGGCATTGCCTACGTGCTCGACGAGCAGGATACGTTCCGCAAGCTGGTGAATAAGGAGATGGTCGAGCTGGAAGACATGTCGGACGAAGCAGACCGCCGCCAACTGCACGAGCTGGTGAGCCGACACGTCCGCTACACCGACAGCGCGCGGGGCCGCTACGTGCTCGACGACTGGGACCGGCTGGTCCACATGTTCAAAAAGGTCATGCCGATCGATTACAAGCGGGCACTGGCGGAAATGCGCGAGCAGCACATGCACAAGATATCCGGCAATCTGGCGGAGGTGGCCCATGGGTGACGTCCGCGGGTTTATCCGCTACGAGCGGCGGCATCACGAGAATGACCCGGTCGCCGCGCGGTTGCAGCACTACAACGAGTTTCTCAACGTGCTGCCCGAGGCCGAGCTGCGCAAGCAGGGCGCCCGTTGCATGGATTGCGGCGTGCCCTTCTGCCACACCGGCTGCCCGCTGGGGAACATCATTCCCGACTTCAACGACCTGGTATTTCGCGGCCAGTGGCGCAGCGCGCTGGAGCGGCTGCACGCCACGAACAATTTTCCCGAGTTCACTGGCCGCGTGTGTCCCGCCCCGTGCGAGGCGGCCTGCGTGCTGGGCATCAACGAAGACCCGGTGGCCATCAAAGAAATCGAAATGATGATTGCCGACCGGGGCTTCGACGAAGGCTGGATC
>DATCFX010000201.1:0-3409 GCA_036509275.1 Pirellulales bacterium
CGGGGGGGATCGCTCTACTATAGTCATGCCGTGGCGGCGCTTCAACGAGGGCCCCGACCGCGTGCCGGCCGCAGCCACTCGCGGGCGGGGAGGCGATCGCTATAATCTTCCTTTTCCGCCCGAAGAGTCCATTTGCCCAGCCGAGCAGTCGCGTTGGCCCCGCCGGTTCAGTGGCGAGGGCTTTTTTCGTTGGCTGTGCCGATGGCCAGGGGCCGAGTTTTGCGGAGATTGCCATGACGATGAGCGTCGAAACGCCGAAAACGCCCGGCCACCGGCTGACCGGCGAAAAGGTGCTGGTGCTGGACTTCGGTTCGCAGTTCGCGCAACTGATCGCCCGCCGCGTGCGCGATCAGCAGGTGTATTGCGACCTGGTGCGCTACAGCATCTCGGCCGAGCGCATCCGCGAACTGGCGCCGCGCGGCATCATCCTGTCCGGCGGGCCGGCCAGCGTCTATGACGAGGGTGCGCCCAAGTGCGATCCCGACATCTTCCGCCTGGGCATCCCCGTGCTGGGCATTTGCTACGGCATGCAATTGGCTTGCGAGGCGCTCGGTGGCCGCGTCGAGAGCGTGCCGGCCCGCGAGTATGGCCGGGCCATGTGCGAAGTCGTGGGCGCCGACGAGTTGTTCGAAGGCGTGCCGGCGACTACCGAGGTGTGGATGAGCCACGGCGACCAGGTGTCGCGCGTCAGCGGCGAGTTTCTCCCCTTGGCCAGCACCGGCACCTGCCCAATCGCCGCGGTCAAGCACCAGCGGCTGCCGATTTATGGCCTGCAATTCCATCCGGAAGTCACGCACACGCCGTGCGGCGCCCAGTTGCTGGCCAATTTTCTGACCCGCATTTGTCACTGCACCGGCTCCTGGCAATTGACCGATTTCGCCCAGCAGGCGATCGAGGACATTCGCCACGTCGTCGGCGACAAGCGCGTGATCTGCGGCCTTTCGGGCGGTGTGGATTCATCGGTCGTGGCGGCGCTGATCTCGGCCGCAATCGGCCCCCAGTTGGCCTGCATCCTGGTCGACAACGGCCTGCTGCGCAAAGCCGAAGAAGTCAGCGTGATCGAGGAGTTCACCAACCATTTCCACACCGAGCTGCACGTGGTCAAAGCGGAGGACCGGTTCCTGAAGGCGCTGGCCGGCATCACCGATCCGCAGGAAAAACGGCGCCGGATTGGCCATGCGTTTATCGACTGTTTTGCCGAAGAAGCCGCGAAGGTCGAAGGCGCCGAGTTCCTGGCCCAGGGCACGCTGTATCCCGACGTGATCGAAAGCGGCGCGGCCAAGGACGGCCCGGCCGCCACGATCAAGCTGCACCACAACGTCGGCGGATTGCCCGACGACCTGCAATTCAAGCTGATCGAGCCGCTGCGCGATTTGTTCAAGGACGAGGTGCGGCGGCTGGGCCGTCAACTGGGTTTGCCGGACGACATCGTCTGGCGGCATCCGTTTCCCGGCCCGGGGCTGGCCGTGCGCTGCTTGGGCGAAGTCACGCGCGAGCGGCTCGAGCGGCTGCGTGAGGCCGATGCCATCGTGGTCAACGAGATCAAGTCGGCCGGCCTGTACCGCAAAACCTCGCAGGCTTTTGCCGTGTTGCTGCCGGTGCAGAGCGTGGGCGTCATGGGTGACGCACGGACCTACGAAGACGCCATCGCCGTGCGTTCGATCAATACCGAAGACTTCATGACGGCCGACTGGAGCCACCTGCCCTACGATCTGCTCGCGCGCATTTCCACGCGCATCATCAACGAGGTCAAAGGCGTGAACCGCGTCGTCTACGACATCAGCAGCAAGCCGCCGGCCACGATCGAGTGGGAGTGAGAGGAAGTGCAGAGTGCAGAGTGAAAAGTGCGGAATGATGAATGCGGAATGATGGATGACATGCATCCAGCGTGTCATTTAGCCGCGGCCCTTGGGCCGCGTTTCCGTGCGATCACGGCACCAACTCCGGATTCTTTTCCGTCAGAATCTTCATGCCGGCCTCGACCGAACGCTGTTCGGGCGCACGTGGATCCCCAGCGGCCTGCAACTCCCAGCAACAGTGCAGCGCGTACATCTCCAGCGGCATCCGCTCAGGGCCATTATCGCCATCGAGCGCAAAGGTCACCGATCCGACCATGCCCAGGCCCAGCTCGGGCTGCTGGTTCGGCTCTGACGCATCGTACTGGTACTTGAACAACCAAACGGCGCGCTTGTCGCCGGTCGGCGGCCAGAACAACTGGCGGGTATCGACCAGATCGATGCGATCGGGCGGCTGGCCGTATTCGTTGGGATCGGCGAGCCAATCGCACATCTCGGCCGTGGCCTGGAATTTCGGATCCTTGGCCGTGGCCGGAATCGCTTTCGCTTGATCCAATTCCTCCAGGTAGCGCATGGCTTTGCGGGCATAGCGCGGGTCGGCGCACCACTTTGCCAGTCGCTGGACGCCGTCGCCGCTGCTCGTGATTTCGGCCGATGCAAAAGCGCCTTCGATCTGCACTTCTGGGTCGGGATGTTTCAGCGCCAACTTGACCAGCGTTTCGCGCTCGGGCCGCTTCAAATAGGGCAGCGTCGCTGCGGCGCTCACGGCGTAGCTGTATTCCTCCGGCTTTTTGCTGGCCAGCCAGCTTTCCAGCCGAGCCACGCCCGCTTCGGTGTCCAGCGGATGCGGGAACTCGTTCCCTTCGCTTTCCAACTCGTTGGCCGTATCCAGCAAGGCCACGCCGATCATTCCGGGCGGCAGCGGCGTGCTCAACTGCCGGATCACCTCCATGGCCTGCGGATGCTTCAGGTCAAACTGTTCCAGCACCACGCCCCACAGCTCGTTGTTCGGCAGAAACGGCTTGCGCGCGGCATCCACCACGCATTGCGTCCCCTGCTTGGTCTGATACATGGCCAGGATCTTAAGCGCCATCATCAGGCTCTCGTGGGTGTGCGGATCGCGACTGCCGGCGAAAGCGTGGAAGAGACGCTCCAATTCCGGCGTCCCAGTCGATCGCAGCACGTCGTAAGCCGCGGCGCTTTCAACCTGTTGAAACAGCGGCATCAGGGCGTCGAGCACCGGGCGCGTCGGCACTTTGTCCCCCTTGGGATGCGGCAGCGATTTGAGCAGCGCGCAAATCTGTTCGGCTTCGGCCGCCGTCTTCACCGGCACGCCGTCGAGGTCGTCGAGCAGCTCGGCGATGTTGCCTTCGCCGGCGCCGATTTGTTTCAGCACTTCCGATAGATTGACGTTGCCGGAATCATTGGCCGCGGCGGCCGGAGGATCCGCCGCCAGGCACTGCGCCCAACCCCAAGGACAGGTCGCCATGCTACCGATCACGACGGCTGCCGCGAGCCAAGACGAGCGAGTCATTGCCAATTTCTCCGAACTGAAATGCAGACGGTTCAAAGTCGTGGGTCGCCCCTCGCGGCGCATGCCCTCAACGGGGCCG
>DATCFX010000202.1:0-3591 GCA_036509275.1 Pirellulales bacterium
GGCCCTAATGCCCAACTGGCTGCACCTGCCGGTGGCCTACCACGGCCGGGCCAGCTCCGTGGTGGTCAGCGGCACCGATCTGCACCGCCCGCTGGGGCAAACCCGGCCGGACGACGCGGCCCCGCCCGTTTTCGGGCCCAGCCGGGCCGTGGATTTCGAACTGGAGTTGGGCGCACTCGTGGGACTCGGCAACGAGTTGGGCCGCCCGATCGCGATCGAGCACGCGGCCGAGCACGTGTTTGGCCTGGTCCTGGTCAACGACTGGAGTGCGCGCGACATTCAGCGCTGGGAGTACGTGCCGCTGGGGCCGTTTCTCTCAAAAAGCTTCGGCACGTCCCTTTCGCCCTGGGTCGTGACGCTCGAGGCCCTCGAGCCGTTTCGCGTGCCAGGGCCGGTGCAGGATCCGCCGGTGTTCGATTACCTCCGCTCACCCGGCTCTTGGGCGTTGGACATTCAATTGGAAGTCGCGATTCAAGCGGCCGGCACCAGCGAGGCAACCATCGTCACCCGCTCCAACGCCCGGCATTTGTACTGGAACATCTGCCAGCAGGTGGCGCATCACACCGTCAATGGCTGCAACCTGCGTACCGGCGACTTGCTGGCCACCGGCACCATCAGTGGTCCCGGGCCGCACGAGCGCGGCAGCCTGCTGGAGATCACTTTAGGCGGGCGCGAACCGATCGAGTTGGCCGGCGGCCAAACGCGCCGCTACCTGCAAGACGACGATCGCGTCACCATCTCCGGCTGGTGCCAAGGGCCCGGCTATCGCGTCGGCTTCGGCCAGGTCACCGGGCGGCTATTGCCCTGCCGCCCATAAGCGCTTCCGACGCGATTCGATGCCGACTTTCGGCCCTATCGAGGAAGTACAATGGACTGGCGACGTTTTCTTTTCGGGAGGCACAATCATGAACCGAATGGTGGTCAAAACGAAAGTCGGCAGCGACGGTAATCAACCCTAATTGAGGATATGCTCGGTACGTAACCAGTCGGTAACAGCCGGCAGGTTCCTACGCTGAAACAGGTGCGGGAGTGAAGGCCAAAGAGCCTGGCCGCGGCAAACTCGATCCACACCCAAGCTAAAGGAACCCTGCCATGTTCAAGCCCAGCCATCTGGCCATCGTTGCACTGACACTTCTAGCCGGCCTCGCCATGCAAGAAGCCAGCGCTTTTCCCGGCGGCCGCCTGTTCGCTCGTCGTGCCCAGCGCATGCAGGGTCCGATGATGGTCCCGATGCAGAGCACCTACGCACCAGCCCCGGCTCCCGCTCCGGTTGAAAGGCCGCCGGTCGTCGAGCCGGTCACGGCCAGCGCCGCGGTGGTGCCCCCCACTGCTCTAGCCGATCTGGTCGTCACCAATCTGAAGCTCGTTGACCGGGGCATTCCCTCGCAACAGCTCGGACCACGTTTTCGAATCACCGTCGCCAATCAGAGTTCGGTGGCCGTGTATCAGGAATTCGAAGTTCTGCTGTTGGCTGGCAACGAACCGACGCCCGTGCGCGAACTCCCCAGCGCCTCGATGCGAATCCACGGGCTGGGCGCCGGCGCGACGACGCTCGTCGATCTGCGGCTGCCGCTGAATACTTCGTTCCGCTACTTGTTTCCGGTTGTTGATGACAAGCAGGAAGTCGCGGACCGCGATCCCTCGAACAACCTGGCCACGGTCTCCGTTGACCAAGCTGGATCAACCATAACGCCCTAGCCCTTCACTTCTGGCTCACCCGCTGAAGTGCTGGACGTGACTTGGCGGCCGTCGGCAGAACACGCCGGCGGTCGCCGCGTTGACGGACGGGCCTACCCCGTGCGAGCCGCCTGCCCAGCCTCCCGCGTCTGGCCGGGCCCCCTCCGCCCATCAAGCTGACTCGACTTGTCCAAAACGATGCTTCTTCTGGCTTGCAACAGACTGCACTCGTGGTAAGTGCTTGTCACTAAATAGTCTGCGGCGACCAGCAGCTACGAGGCGCCAGCCGCGCTGAGTCGATCAATCGGGAATGGCACTCGGCATCCGCGGACTATTTTCCCGTCGGCGGACGCTCTTTTCTGAGTTCCCCACAATCACTGCTTCCGGCGGTTTTTTGTGCCGGCGCTCCCATTTCCCATCCGCCGACCTAAGCGGAGCCCAAAAAAGTTCATCTGTCGGAGCGTAGCAAAAGCGCGGCTTCGACGCTGTAGAGGGTGACCTCGGGCGACACATTATTGTTCACACACCCTCTTGCAGTGAAGGAGTTCGTCATGCGTAGATCTTGGATGAAGATTTTCCTCGTTGTGGCTACGATCGTTACGTTTAACGTCACGCCCGTTTGGGCACGTCACGGCTTTGGCGCTATCGGCGGCGTGGTGCGGGGCTTGAGCCGCGGACACGCGCTTGGCTCGAGCTCGGTAGGCTCGGCTTTGTCCGGCGCGCGCTCGACGATGAACCGCGCTTCGTCCTTTCGGCCCTCGATCACCCAAGGAGCGGTCGGGCACACGCTGATGAACTTGAAATCGGGTCCCATCGGCAACCCGCTTGTGGGAGGTTCCAACGCGGGTTCGCTCTTGAAGAACTCGAACGGCACGTCGCTGCTGAACCGCGTGAGTGGCAGCTCGCTGGCCGGCAAGAACATCGGCAACCCGCTGGTGAAGAGCAACGGCACATCGTTGGTCGGAAACCTGCGTTCGACTTCTTCAGCCGGCAAACCGTCGCTTGGCGTTTCGGGCAGCAGCACATCGCTGGTGAGCCGTCAGAGCGGATCGAGCCTGCTGAACTCGATCGGCAATCATGGAATCGTACCCAAGCAACAAGCTACGGCGCTTTCCGGTCCGCTGCAGGGCCAGTCGACGAAGCTTGGCTCGCTGAACGCTTCGGGAAAAAAGAACCCCTTCCAAGGCAACTCTTCGCCCCTGGGGAACACGGGCATCGCGGGCGGGCTGAATGCTGGAACAGGCAGCGCCGGTAAACCCAATCTGACGGGTGGCGCCGGCGGCATCGCATCTTCGATGATGCCGGCGGGCGGCTCCGGCACGGCCGCCAACATCGGGCCGTTTGTCACCGGCGGCTTGGGTACGGGGTTTCCGGTCGGCGGCGGCTTCCCCTTTGGCGGTGGTTTTGGCGGCTTCGGCGGCGGGATGCCGGCCTACAGCGGTGCGCCCCAGGCCGTCGGCTCCTATGATCCCGCAGCGGGTACGGGCAACCAGCCGATCGCGTCTACCGCTTCGGCGACGCAGTCGCAGCCGACGGCCATGAATGCCCTCTCGCTGAGCCGTCTCGCCTTGTCGCAACCGGCCCAATCCAACGGCCTGCCGCTGGGGGGCAATCCACAACTGGCTTCGACCCCGAGCAATCCCACTTCCAACGCCAGAGACCTGAAATTGGAAGATCTCACCACGCAGCTTGATCCCAATGCCGGCAACCAGACCGGACCGCTCACCGAAGCCGTCGGTGGCATTACGACCGCCACGGGCGGAACCACTACGGCCACCGGCGGCAGCACGACCGCCCTTGGCGGCACGACTGATGTGACGGGCGGCGCTGTCGCAGTTGGCGGCACGACAACAGCCACCGGTGGTACGACGAATGTCAAAGGCGGGACCACGACCGTCCAGGGTGGTACCGTGA
>DATCFX010000203.1:0-4080 GCA_036509275.1 Pirellulales bacterium
TAGGTCGACCTGGGCGCCGATTACCCGATCGATTCGATCGTGATTTACAATCGCACCGACGGCAAGTTGGGCAAGCGGCTCGATGGCTTTACCCTCCGCGTGCTCGATAGCCGCGGGCGCGAAGTGCTTCACAAAGACAAAATCCCTGGCCCGAAGGTCAAAGCCGAGTTCAAGCTGAGCGGCGCGAGCCCCGAAGCCCTCGTTCGCCGGGCCGCCATGAACGCGCTGGCCTCGGTCCGTGGGCAGGAAGCCAAAACCTTCGAACGTCTGGCCCGCTTCGTGCGCGAAGATGTCGACCGCCTGGCCGCCATTCGGGCCTTGGCGCGCATTCCCCGCGCGTCGTGGCCCAAGGAACAGGCCGGTCCGCTGCTGGACGCAGTGCTGGCCGAAGTCCGTGCCATGCCGCCGGCCAATCGTACGTCGCCAGCCGCGCTCGACGAACTCGAATTCGCCGATGCCTTGGTGGCGCTGCTGCCGGCCGATCGGGCCAAGAGCGTACGCAAAGAGTTGGGCGAGTTGGGCGTGCGCGTGATCCGCATCGGCACGCTGCTGGAGCGGATGAGCTACGACAAGGACATGCTCGTGCTCCGGGCCGGCAAGCCGGTGCAGTTCATCTTCGAAAACAGCGACTTCATGCCGCACAACTTCGTGATCGCCCAGCCCGGCGCGATGGAAGAACTGGGTCTGGCGGCCGAGGCCACGGCTACGAGCCCCGACGCGGCCAAACGCAACTACGTGCCCCGCTCCAGCAAAATCCTGCTGGCCAGCACGCTGCTGCTGCCGCGCGATTCGCAGAAGCTGGACTTCGTCGCCCCCACCGCACCGGGCGTGTATCCCTATGTCTGTACGTATCCCGGCCACTGGCGGCGGATGTACGGGGCCATGTACGTCGTCGAAGATCTCGACGGCTACCTGGCCAACCCGGCCGCCTACCTTGCCAGCCATCCGCTGCCGATCAAGGACGAACTATTGAAGGATCGCCGCCCGCGCACCGAGTGGAAACTCGAGGATCTGGCCTCCGGCATCGAGGGCATGACCAGCGGCCGGTCGCATGGCAACGGTAAGCAGATGTTTACCGTCGCAAGCTGCGTGGCCTGCCATCGGCTGGACAACGTCGGCAACCAGTTCGGACCCGATCTGACCAAGCTCGATCCCAAGCTCAAGCCGATCGACATCGTGCGCGAAATGCTCGATCCGTCGATCCGCATCAACGAGAAGTTCCAGACCTGGATCTTCGCCACCGACGACGGCAAGACCGTCACCGGACTGGTGCTCGAGGAAACGCCCACGACGGTCAAGGTGATCGAGAACCCGCTGGCCAAGACCCAGCCGATCGAATTGCAAAAGGCCGACATCGTGGCCCGCGAGAAATCGCCGCTGTCGATCATGCCCAAGGGCCTGCTCGACAAGCTGTCGCGCGAGGAGATTGCCGACCTCGTGGCCTACATTGCCTGCCGCGGCAACACGGGCAGCCCCCTGTTCCAAGGCGGCGGCCAAGGACACCACCACCACGGGCATTGATTTTCCCATCGTCCGGGGCAAAAAAATTCCCATGACTATGTACGAAGCCGAATCCTTGCTTAAGATATTGGGGAGCCCGCCGGGCCGCTGAAAGCAAATTTCTGCAACCGCAGACTATTATCCAATCGAGGTGCGCCATGTTTCGTCGTGTGCTGCCCGTGGTGTGCTTACTCGCGCTGGCGACTGCAACGGACGCCTTGGCCCAGGGACGGCAAGGCGGAGGCGGCCGAGGTGGCCCCGGTGGGGGTCGAGGTGGTCCGGGCGGCGGCTTTTCGCGAACGTCCTCGCCGTCCATGCTGCTGGGCCAGGATTCGGTGCAGAAGGAATTGCAGCTAACGACCCAGCAAGTCCAAGCCATCAAGTCCATCTCCGAGCAGCAGCGCACGGCGATGTCGCAAACCTATCAACTCGATCGCGAAGAGCGCGGCGAGAAGATGCAGCAAATCAGCAAACAAACCGAAACGATGCTCGGGCAAGTGCTTAGTCCCCAGCAGCAACAGCGGCTGCTGCAAATCAGTCTTCAGCAGCAAGGCACCCGCGCTTTCGAGCGGCCGGACGTCGTCCAAGGTCTGGGGCTCACTTCCGAGCAGCTAGCGCAGATTCAACAGATCCGCGATGCCACCAGTGCGGAAATGGCTGAGTTGTTCCGCAAGCAAATGGAAGAAATCCGCAAAGCGGCCGAGCAGAAGGTAGTGGCCGTGTTCACGCCCGAACAGCAGGCCAAATGGAACGAGACGCGCGGCACCACGTTCGAAGGCGAGATCGTGCCGCCTTCGCGTTTTGGCCCTCCTCGGGACCGTTCTCCCGGCGAGGAGGCCAACGGCGGGACGCGCACCCGGTCGGCGGATTCGTCCAGCGCCACGCCGGGCGATCGATACAACGCCCGCGGCCGTTCCTCGGCGACGCCGAAATCCACGGCTATGACTCCCGCCAGCAAAAAGCCGGTGAAGAAGCCGGTTAAGGCGCCGGTGAAAAAGCCTTCGTCCGCCAAGGCCAAGCAACGTCCCACGCAGCCCGCGACGGATACTCCGCCCGGCTCTTAGTGCCGCTTGCATTTCGGCGTTTCCTGGCGCTTGAGTGCGATGCCCACGCCTTGTGGGCATGCGCGTCGGAATCTAGCAAGCGGGGAGCGTCAAATCGCTCGCGCAACGCACCCGCGGTATTAAACTCGAGGTGGATGCCGTCATGCGGACTGCAACGCTGAGCACTGTCGGCATCTGGACGATTTGTGTCACGGCGTTCGCCGCCGCAGACCGAGCTGCCGAAAGGCCCGCGGCGGAGCCCCGTACCGGCGCGGCCGCCGCCGACCAGCAGCGCATGCAAGGCCGCTGGACGCGGAATTGAATTTCCGGTGATGGGCCGTTCAAACGGCACGCAGCTCATTTGTCGAATTGAGTTGCGTCTCGTTTTTCAAGGCCCCCTTTCTCAAGGCGGTCCCACAGTAGCTTGCCGGATTCGTCCCAAGCCCGGTTAATGCCACGTTCGACGCCGCGGTGAAATTCGATTTCGTACTGTGTGGTGCCGTCGGGATACCACGTTGTCCGCAGGCCATCGAGTTTGCCCGCCTTGTACGACTCATTCACAAATGGCTGGCCGTTCTCGTACCAGTGGGTCCACGCGCCCACAAGCTTGCCGTGGTCGTACCTGCCTTCGGCCGACTTCTGCCCATTGCGGTGCCAATCGGTTTCCAGGCCGTTGGTTTCGCCGTGTTCGAAGTGTATCTGTTGGACCTTCCGCCCGTTGTCGGCGTAGTAGCACCCTAGGCCGTGAACCCTGCCCGCGAGCAATTGCTTTTCGCCGAACTTCTGGCCGTTGACGTGCCAGGTGGTCCAGGTGCCGGTAAAGTCCTTTGGGAATGCGACCGGCACGGGGCTGGCTCGGCGCTCCAGTTCCGGGGGATGCTCGGCGAGCCCCGCCCAAAAGTAAACCGTGACGATGCAGTAGTCATCAAGCCGCCAACTGCTCGTGGCGCCTTGGCCGCTGCCCCCACTTCCATATCCCGGGTCGCCTCCGTTGCTGGGAAGCAGTTTGCGGACGTCTTCCATCGGCGTCCCCTTCTTCACCTGGTCGGCGCGCTGCTGCCAATATGCGTGGCCATGATCGTTAGCGGCGGCGTGTGGATCGGCGGCGAGGATCTCGCGAATCGCCTGGGCCGCCCAGGCCCGGACGTCGTTGCCGGGATCCGCGAGCAGCTTGACGAGTGCCGGGACCGCTGGCCGGCCATGCCGCACCAAGCGCCGCGCGGCGTCCTGCTGTTGCCACGGGTCGTGGCTGGCAAGTTTTAGCAGTTGCCCGTCGATCGTCGTGTCGGCGCAATCCGCGGCCAGCGGCAAGGAGTGGCTCGAAAGCCCAAAGATGGCGACCAGGCACGCGGTAAGGATTCGCACGCGGAGACCTCGTGAAGGGCTCGTTCGCATCTTGTCATCCACTCTAACGCGCAGGCCGTGGCAGAGGTAGGGTCCGGCAGCGGCTCCTGGCGTGTTAACTCGCAATGACAACGAACCCAAGATATCGCTTTTTCAGCGGCGGGGGGCGGTTGGAGTTGGCCCGCGCGACCCT
>DATCFX010000204.1:0-1282 GCA_036509275.1 Pirellulales bacterium
AGCCAGGCCACGATTCTGCCGCTGGCCGCCCGCAGCAAGCGTTTCGACGCCGAGATCGGATCGGCCGGTCAGGCCGTCCCCGATGCCCTGCCCCGCATGGATGTCGCACGGCGGACGCGGCTGGCTGCGGCCGCCGGCGAAAGCATGCCGGGCGCTAATGTAACGGGGGCCGATGTGGCGGGGGCCGATGTGACGGGAAACTGTGCCAGCAGGCCGGCTCCGCGCGTGGCACATGTATTCGATAGCGCGCCGATCGTGGCGCGCCGCAAAACGCAGCGCAAGACGCCGCTGAAGGCCCGAGCGAATCCGCCCCGTTGGAACGGTTGCCTCCGCGCCGACCGCATCAGCCTGGCGAAGCTTGGCCGCTGCGCGGCGCGCGATCCCCGCCGCGCCGCGCAATGGATCGAAAGCAAGCTCAAATGGTGGTTGAGCGTCTCGATCGAACTCCTGCCGCGCGGTCCTTGGATCGATTACGGAACGCGGCACGACCTGCACGATGCCAGGTTCGAAGGCCCGACCGGGCAGCCCCGCATCGTGGCGTCTTCCACCAGCAAGCAACAACACTGGCGCGGCTTGGCGTACCCGTTCTGGCATCCGGCCAACCGCGGCAACAGCCGCAAAGGCAAGGCCAAGCAACTGCTGTCGGGATTACCCGACTTGCGCGTCTTGGGCGTGGTGCCCGGCTACGATCACGGCGCTGCTTGTGCCGTCTGGCAGACGCTCTCGGCCGCGCAGTTCCACGGCGAGTGTCAACGGATCCTCGCACAGGGCGGCACGGTCGACATCCAGCCGCTGTGGGCCGCCGCCCGAGTGGTCGTTGCGTCGCCGGCCGATGCAGCCGGTTCGACAGGATTGGCCGCGACGCGGAGTGTTTGCTATCGGCGAATCGGACCGGACACGCTGCACGACGGTACGCCGCATCCGGGCTGTTGGGCCCGACTGGAAAAGCAGTTTCTGATTAAGTTGCCGGGCGAGCAGAATGATTGCCGCCGACCGCTGCCTCAGGAGTTGGCCGCAGTCGAACAACTCGCGCGCGAATTGGGGATCGAGCGCCCGCGGGCCACGAGCAAACGGCCGAGTAAGGTCAGCGGCTTGCAGCTCGAGGCTCTGCGGCTGATCGCCCAGGGGCTGCGGAGGCATGAAGTGTTTGCCCGCATTTCGCGGGCCTTGGCCGGCGATTCGGCCCGGGCTGCCCTGCCCTCCGGACCGCGGGGGGCCGCGGCCGACGAAGTGGGCCAGGCAATCCGGCAGTGGCACGCCATCGCCTTCTCAACCGCCTGGC
>DATCFX010000205.1:0-5160 GCA_036509275.1 Pirellulales bacterium
CCCGGGCTACTACAGCTCGAAGTTCTATCTTCGCCCGCATTACCAATTGGAAGGTTTGACCGTCTCGCTGCGACTGGTTTCGAAGCTGCCGTCGCAAAAGGGCGGCTAGTGCCGGCCCGGCCGAGGCGGGTCGCTTTGGAAGTGATTAGTCGGATCAACAGTACAAACTCAAACGTGAAAGGATCGTTCCTATGGCAATGGACCAGTTTCTCTACTTCTCGGACACCGTTCTAGCTGGTGAGACCCAGGACAAGACCTACAGCGCGAATAAAGCGATGGACATCTTGGCCTGGAGCTGGGGCATGTCCAACAGCGGCACCTCGCACACGGGCGGCGGTGCCGGCGCCGGCAAGGCGAATGTTCAGGACCTGTCGTTCACCAAGTATATCGACAAGGCCAGTCCCAACTTGATGTCCTACTGCTGCAACGGCACGCATGTCCCCACGGCGACGCTCGTCATGCGCAAGGCCGGCGGCACGGCGCTGGTCTATCTGACCATCACCATGACCGAAGTCATCATCACGTCGGTCAGCACCGGCGGCTCGGGCGGCGAAGACCGCTTGACCGAAAACGTGACGCTCAATTTCAGCCAGGTGGCGGTCAGCTACCAGCCGCAGAAGAAGGACGGAACCGCCGACGGTGGCGCCGTCGACATGACTTGGGACATCGCTACCAACAGCGCGGACTAAAGCCGCGCTAATTAACGACCGCACGATGAGCAGATTGTTGCTCGTCGCGGGCTACGCGCGAGCATGGTACAGCGCCGGCAGCGTCGCACGATTGCCCTGGATCGTGCGACGCTCCGCCGTCGTGGCTTGTATTGTCGATCTTCCGCTGCCGGATGCCTTTTTGCGGAGCCCAGCCATGACGGCCGAACAAGCCTTGCGCGATGGCGACCTGGCCTCGACGTTGGCCCAACTCAAACAACGCGTCCGCGATAATCCGGCCGACGCGAAGCATCGCGTGTTTCTCTTCCAATTGCAGGCCGTATTGGGTGACTGGCAACGGGCGCTCGACCAACTGAACGTGCTGGGCGATCTCGATGCGCTGGCGCTGCCCATGGTGCAGACCTACCGCGAGGTCATCCAGTGCGAACTGTTGCGGGCTGAAATCTTCGCCGGCAACAAATCGCCGCTGGTTTTAGGCGAGCCGCAGCCCTGGTTCGCCTGGCTGCTGCAATCGCTGCAGGCAGGCGCCCAAGGTAATCGTGCGCAAGCGACCGAATTGCGCGAGCGCGCGTTCGAAGCGGCCGAGGCCACCAGCGGCAGCATCAACGATCAGCCGTTCGAGTGGCTGGCCGATGCCGACAGCCGGCTGGGTCCCGTGTTGGAAGTGATGATGAACGGCCGCTATTACTGGGTCCCCTTCACGCGGATTTCGAAAATCGACATCGAGAAACCAGCCGATCTGCGCGACGTGGTCTGGCTGCCCGCCCAGTTCACCTGGAGCACCGGCGGCGAAACCGTGGGGTTTATTCCCACCCGCTACCCGGGCTCGGAAGCCTGCGACGACGCTGCCGTCCGCTTGGGGCGCAAGACGATCTGGCAAGGTGAGGATGGCGAGTATTTCGGTTTGGGTCAGCGCGTGCTGGCCTCGGACGCAGCCGAGTATTCGTTGATGGACGTGCGCGAGATCCGTTTCGATGGCGACCCGCCGCCCGAGGCGGGGACCTCCGATGGCTGAACTGACGCCGCAGGAGAAACTCCAGCCTTCGCTGTTGGACCGTCTAACCGACGATGAACCGGCCAGCTCGCAGGAGTCGCGCAGCCAGCGGGTCTTGTCGGTGGCCAGGCTGCACCAGGCCGTCCGCCGCGACCTGGCCTGGCTCTTGAACACGACCAGCCTGTCGGTCAGCCAACCGCTCGATGCGTACCCGCTGGTGGCGCAATCGGTTGTCAACTTCGGCGGCCCCGATCTGACCGGCGTCACGCTCGCCTCGCTCGACCTGCCAGAGTTGGAACGCCTGCTGCGGCAGGCCATTTGGACCTTCGAGCCGCGGCTGTTGCGGCAGTCGGTGAAGGTCAGCGTGTCGGCCACGTCGGAGATGACCCGTCGTGCGCTCATTTTCTACGTCGAAGGGGAACTGTGGGCGCAGCCGGTGCCTCAGCGGTTGTTCCTGAAGACCGAGATCGACCTGGAGACCGGCAACGTCACGATGGTTGACGCGGCCGGGGGGTGATCCATGGACCCGCGCCTGCTCAAATACTACAACCGCGAACTGCAACACGTACGCGACGTGGGCGCCGAGTTCGCCAAGGAGTTTCCCAAGATCGCCGGCCGCTTGGGGCTCGACGGTTTCGAGTGCGCGGATCCCTACGTCGAACGGTTGTTCGAAGGCTTCGCGTTTCTGGCGGCGCGGGTGCAACTAAAACTGGATGCCCAGTTTCCGCGTTTCACCCAGCACCTGCTGGAGATGATTTATCCGCACTACCTGGCTCCGACGCCGTCGATGGCGGTGGTGCAGATTCATCCCGACCTGAACGAAGGCGGCTTGAACACCGGCTTTCGCGTCCCGCGCGCCAGCGCCCTGCGCAGCCGCGTGGGCAAGGGCGATCAGCCCGCTTGCGAGTACCGCACCGGGCAGGACGTGACGCTCTGGCCTTTAGAGCTAATCGAGGCCGAATACTTTACCCGCGACGCCAAGGGCATCGAAATCCCGCGCGTGGCCGGCGTCAAGGCGGGGCTGCGGCTGCGGCTGCGGACGACGGCCGGGCTGACGTTCGACAAGCTGTCGCTCGACGAGCTGCCGATTTTTCTGCGCGGCGGCGATCAGCAGGCGATGCGACTGTACGAGCAATTGCTGAGCAGCGCCTTGGCCGTGGTGGTGCGGCCGGCCGTCTCGCCGCTGCCCTGGCAAGAGGTGCTGCCGGCCAAAAGCATCCGGCAACTGGGCTTTGCCGACGACGAGTCGCTGCTGCCCTATGGCCACCGCTCGTTCCAGGGCTATCGTTTGCTGCAAGAATACTTCGCGCTGCCTGAGCGGTTCATGTTCGTCAATTTTACCGGGCTGGCTCCGGCCGTGCGGCTCTGCCCGCACAACGAACTGGACGTGATCGTGCTGCTGGACCGCGTGGACCGGCTGTTGGAAAACGTGCTCGCGCCCGACGATTTCGGCCTGTTCTGCACGCCGGCGATCAACCTGTTTCCCAAGCGGGCCGACCGCGTCCACCTGACCGACGAAAGCTCGGACTATCACGTCGTGCCCGACCGGACCCGGCCCTTGGACTTCGAGGTG
The DNA here is from genome assembly GCA_036509275.1 of Pirellulales bacterium. GTDB lineage: Bacteria > Planctomycetota > Planctomycetia > Pirellulales > PNKZ01 > DATATB01. The sequence continues at coordinate 3,236 of DATCFX010000205.1, forward strand.
TGGAGCATCACCGAGGTGCGCGGCTACGGGGCCACGTCCGACGTCGAGCGGGCGTTTCTGCCGTTCTACGCGGTCAACGACGTCGTGCGGCACGGCGAGGGCCGCGCGTTTTACACGCTCGAGCGCACGCCGCGGCTGCTGTCGGGCAAGCAGCGCCGCACCGGGCCGCGCTCCAGCTACGTGGGCAGCGAAGTTTACATTTCGCTGGTCGACGAGTCCGAGCACGGCTATCAGCACGACCTGCGGCAGTTGGGCATCATGACGCTGTGTACCAACCGCGATCTGCCGCTGGAAATGCCACTGGGCCTGGCGACCGGCGACTTTCAACTCACGCTAGGCGGCCCCGTCGTCAAGGTTCGCTGCCTGGCCGGCCCCAGCCGACCCAAGCCCCCCTTGGCCTACGGGTCGGGCGACCTGAGTTGGCGAGCCATCAGCCATTTGTCGCTCAATTATTTGTCGCTCGTGGACAACGACGATCAACAGGGCGCAGGCGCGCTGCGCGACTTGCTGACGCTCTACGGCGATGCCGGCGAAGCGGCCACGCGCAAGCAGATCGAAGGCCTGCGGAACGTCGCGGCCAGGCCCATCACGCGGCGTCTGCCACTGGGCGGACCGATCAGCTTCGCCCGCGGACTGGAGATTACCACCACGTTGGACGAGGCGGCCTTCGAGGGCAGCGGAATTTTCCTGCTGGGGGCCGTGCTCGAGCGGTTTTTTGCTCAATTCACGTCGATCAATTCGTTCACCGAGACCCTGGTGAAATCGATCGAACGCGGGGAAGTCATGCGATGGCCGGCGAGGATCGGACGGCGACAGCGGCTCTAGCGCTCTTGCAAGCGGTGGAGCGCGAGCCATTTCGCTACGATTTATTTCAACTGCTGCGGCGTCTGGAATGTGAATTCCCAGACAAGCCGCGGTTGGGTGAATCGCTGCGCGCCGCCGATGATCCGATTCGACTGGGCGAGCAGCCGCACCTGGACTTTTCGTCCGCGCTGATCGCCGCCTGCGTGCCGGGCACCGAAGGCCGCCCCTGGCGTGTGCTGCTGAACTGGGGGCTGCTGGGGCCCAATGGTCCGCTCCCCTTGCATCTGACCGAATACATTCGCGATCGCCTGCGAAACGCCGGCGACCCGGCGGCCGCGCGGTTTCTCGACATCTTTCATCACCGCCTGCTCAGCCTGCTGTATCGCTGCTGGGCCGCGGCCCAGCCGGCCGTCCAATTCGATCGGCCCGAGAGCGACCGCTTTAGCAATTACGTAGGCTCCGTGATGGGTTTGGGCCTGGCGTCGCTGGCCAACCGCGACGCCTTTCCGGACCTGGCCAAGCGGCACTTTGCCGGCATGTTTGCCTGTCCGACACGCCATCCCGGCGGGCTCGAAGCCATCTTGACCGACGTCTTCGGCGTGCCGGTCGCCGTCGAGGAATTTGTTGGCCACTGGATGCCGCTGCCGGCTGATTGCCGCGGCAGGCTCTCGGCCGGCGTCTCGGCGCTGGGGCACTCGGCCACGCTCGGAACCCGCGTCTGGGACCGCCAGAGCAAGTTCCGCGTCATCTGCGGCCCGCTGGATTATGCCGACTTCTGCCGCTTGCTGCCCGACGGCGACGCCTTCGCCGCGCTGGTGGCCGGCGTGCGCAATTACGCGGGCGACGAACTGTTGTGGGATCTGCAACTCGTGCTGCGGAAGGACGAGAAGCCGGCTCTGCAGCTCGGACGCACGGGCCGCTTGCGGCGCAACGCGTGGTTATGCCGCGGGCCGCTGGCGCGGGATTCCGCCGACCTGGTGCTGAACCCGATCGAGCCTTATTCCTCTGTTTAAAGCACCATCAACGGGAGTTGATCGCGATCATGGGTGACATTAGCCGCGCGAATCTGTTCGGTAAATTGAACAACCTGGCGTACAAGGCCATCGAGAGTGCGACCGTCT
>DATCFX010000206.1:0-3786 GCA_036509275.1 Pirellulales bacterium
GCTTTGTCGAGGAGGCCCAGCGCGTGGTGGCCGAAAAGGTGCGGCTGCCGGAAGGCGTCCACGTCCAATGGAGCGGCGAGTTCGAACACCAGGTGCGAGCGGCTCGGACCTTGCGGTTGGTGTTTCCGGCCGTGATCGCGCTGATTTTTGTGATCCTGTATCTGACGTATCACGATTTCGCCGATGCCTGCCTGATGATGCTGGCCGTGCCCGAGGCGCTGGCCGGCGGAGCGTTTTTCCTGTTCCTGTTTCCCAAAATCATGCACGGCTGGTCCGCCCCGCCGATGGATTTCAGCGTGGCGGTGTGGGTCGGCTTTATCGCCTGCTTTGGCATGGCGACCGAGACGGGCATCATCATGCTGGTCTATCTGCGCGAGGCGATCGACAAGCGCGGCGGCTTGGAGAATATCGCCTCGCTGACCGAGCTGCGCGAGGCGGTGATCGAGGGCGCGGTACACCGCTTGCGGCCCAAGCTGCTGACCGAGGGCGTGGCGATCATCGCCATTTTTCCGATGGTGTTTGCCACGGGCGTCGGCGGCGAAATCCTGGCCCCGATGGCCCTGCCAGTGCTGGGCGGATTGCTGATCTCCGACGAGGTCGTCGATCTGTTTCTGCCGGTCCGCTTCTACTGGGTGCGCCGTACACGCTGGCTCAAGCTACAGCAGCAGAAGCAGCCAGCCGCGGCCAGCACGCCATGCGCTGTAAAGGCCGATTAGGATCGACCGAAAAATAACTTCCGTTTTTCCCGGCCCCCTCACCCTACCCTCTCCCGCCAAGGGAGAGGGGTTGCGGAGAAGTTATTTTTCGGTCGATCCTTAGTCTTAGGCGGCGGCGTTGTAGCTGAAATAATTGTCCCAAGCGCGGTCGAGATTCTCCAGCGCTTCGGCCAACGGCACGGCCGAGTAGCGCCCGACGCTGCTCTGGCGCGCCAGTCCCAGCCGCAGCAGCTTGGAGAGCGCGTCGTCGACTTCGAAATCGATTGGGCGTCCCAAGGCCTCGCCCAGGAACTGCTCGATCTGCCGATCGAGCGTGTCGGCTATCATGCCCCGCGCGCCGGCGTGGCGCCAGAGAAAGAACCAGGCCAAGACCGCCTCGCGGTTTTCTTGCTCCTCGGCCTCGTCCAGCAGTCGGCAGAGCACGCCGGCGTTGTTGTCCAGGTTCTGGTAGTACAGACTCTCGGTGAGGTTGAGTTGGTACTTTTGCTTGGTCTGCAGGTATCCGAAGAAGGATTTGACGCCGTAGCCCAGCGTCACGCCGAGCAAGGCCAGGATGCCATAAATGCCAGCCGCCGCCGCCAGCAAGGCTCCCTTGCAGGCCTTGAACGCCGACACGGCGAGGCCCGACAAGGTGGGCATCATGATCTTGATCCGGTCCACGAGCGACATCTTGACCCGGGTGCCCGGCAGGAGCATTTCCAGGTCCATTTTGGGAATGTCTTTGAACAGCTTGATGAACACGTCCTGGGTATCGAGCTTGCGCGACGCGTGGCCGGCCCGCAGGCGAAAGATAATCACCAGCCGTTGAAAGACCGGCACTTGCACCTGCTCGGCCCGGTAGAGGCGTTTCCAGTTTCGGCGCTGCTGCGTGCCGCTGACTTCGCCACGGCTGTAGATTTCCAGGCGGTCGAAGACTTCGAAATTGACTTCCAGACTCAGCCCGTGATGGCTGGCGGCGGCCAGCGCTTTGTCCAGGTCGTCGCGCGAGAGCCGGCAGAAATTGGCCCGCTCCAGCAACCAGCTAAAACGATCGAAGAGCAGGTTCAGCCGCGAGAGTTGTTCGCGCTCGGTGAGGGGGGCCAGGCACTGGGTATCGGCATCGGGGTCGAAGCTGGCGTAGGCACTCTTCAGGTCTTCGAGATGCGTGTGATACTCGAAATGCAGCGTCGCATCGAGCAGTTGGCACAGCCGGCGAAAGCCCTCGCCATCGGCCGGCGAAAGGCCCGGCTGCTGGCACAGGCGGTCGATCAAGTCCGCCTTACGCAGGGGGATAAAGTGCTCAGGCGCGGCCGGCTCGGCTCCGACCTTTGCCGCCGCCGGCAGGATCGCCGGGCAGGCAGCGCCATCCGTCGGCAGGGGATCCACGTGCTGCGCAATTTTCAAATGGCTCATGCCGGTTGGACCTTTGCCGAAGAGAAGACTGATATCCTCGCGAGCGAGCACGCGCGATCGCGGCGCCCCCCTACCTGTTGTCTTCGGCATAACCGGCAGGCATTCTCTATAGCGCACGAGGCCGCTAGCGTGCTAGCTGGCAGTGGCTAGTAGCGGAAGTCGTGAGACTTTCGGCGGGAGGACATTAGTGCGAGCGGTTGGAAAATCGGTGGAAAATGCCGGGCGTCGAACCCACACGGTTTCTGCATTGCCGATTTCCGTAGCCCAGCCCTTCGAGGGCTGGGATTTGTCGGCCACGCCCAAGATCTGCCATCTTTTTCCGACGCGGCCTTTGGCCGCGTCGGAAAAAGAGGGCGAAAGCGCGGTGCTCACGGAGCCCCAGCCCTCGAAGGGACTGGGCTGCCGAAAAATCATAGCGCCTGGTAGACCTGCCTACCAATGCGACGCTCACCCGACTGTCTACGCCTCGGAATTCTCACGAATTCCGCTACCGGCTAATTCGCGCCGGTGAGATACGCAAACAGGTCGGCGATCTCTTCCAGCGTCAGCGCGTTGAGCAGGCCCTCGGGCATGGCTGACTTCTTGCTGGGCAGCACTTCATCGATCCGACTCTTGGGAATTGCGATCTTTTCGCCATTGGCTTGCAGCACCACCACCTTGTTGCCGGCGACGGGCGTGACGATGCCCGTATAGCTCAAGCCGGTGGTCGTGGTCATGGTCTTGCTGGCGTACTGGTCGGAAATGACTTGCGATGGATAGAGGATGGATTCGAGGATTTCCTTCTTGTGGAAACGGCGGCCGAAGGTCGTGAGGTCGGGGCCGATGGACTCGCCGCGCCCGCCGTAGCGGTGGCACTTGGCGCATTGGGCCTTTTCGAAGACCAGCGCTCCCTGCTGGGCATGACGCTGCCGGCCTTCGGGGCTGGCCAGGTGCGCCAGGATATCGGCGGCGCTCCAGCGATTGGTGTCAGACTCGCCGGCCAGCATGGGCGGCGCGAGGTCGGGGTATTCGCCGGCGAACCATTTTTGCCAGGCAGCCAGTGCCGCTTCCGGCTTGGCGCCCGAATCGGCCAAATGCTTGCCGGTCCATTTTTCGAGCAGGCGGACGGCATGTTCGCCGCCGTCGGCGCCCAGCTTCAGTCCGCATAGCAGGACCTGGCGCAGGGCCTGGGGGTCGTTCGAAACGCGATCGGCGCTGGCCAATTGCATCAGCACTTCTTGTGCGGCCATGCCTTCGACGATCGGCAGCGAGCGCAGCAGGAGCGGCCAGTTGGCGCCGCTCGGCTGTTGGGCCAGCCCCATGGCCAACTCCTGGCGGCGGTCCGGCTCGCGCTCGAACGTCTCGCGCAGATGGTTCATCGCCGCCGTCTCGCCGCTCCCGGCCAGCACGGCCACCAGGCCCAATTGCAGCTTGTGCGCCGCCGGCGTATCGACGGCCTTGAGCTGCTCGTCCAGCTTGATCAAGCGGGCGACCAGGTCCGGACTGGGATGCTCGGGCAGCGTGGCCAGCAACGAGAGTGCGGCGCCGGGCAGCCGCACCGCTTCGGCCAGCAGGTGCTGGCGCTCGGCATCGGTAAAGCCCGCCAGGAAGTCGCGTGATACATTCTCGACGTAGCCGGCGAAGCTGTTGCCGCCTTCGGTGTCGCGTGCCTGTTCGAAGAATTCGACAAGCGTCATCT
>DATCFX010000207.1:0-2007 GCA_036509275.1 Pirellulales bacterium
CGCCGGGATCGACGATGCCCGGGTTCTTGTCGAGCCATGCTTGCGGCTCTTTCATGGGAATGTGAATCGCCGTGAACGGCAGGTACAGGAAGAACGGGCCGGGATGCTGGCGGCGAACGAACTGCTCGGCCTCGTGAGCGATCAGATCAGTGACGTGGCCTGGTTCCTCGATCCGCTGGCCGTTGCGATGCCAGGTGCGCGTGTAAGGCCCGGTCTTGTAGCGATGATCGTACGGCCCCACGCCGCCGGCCAGCGAACCGTACGCATGATCGAAGCCGAACTTGTTCGGTCCCCACTCGGGCAGCGAGCCCAGATGCCATTTGCCGGTCAGTGCCGTGGTATATCCGACGCTCTTCAGCGCCGCGGCCAGCGTGATGGTATCGAAGGGATACACGCGTGCATTCTGCGCCCCGACGCAACCGAAGCGGCTGGCGTAGCGCCCGCTGAGCAGTGCGGCCCGGGTGGGGCTGCACATCGGATACGCGTAATGGGCCTCGAGCCGCAGGCTTTGTTTGGCCAGCGCATCGAGATGCGGCATCGCGTAGCGGCTGCCATGCCAGGGCACGTCGCGCCAGCCCAAGTCGTCGGCCAGAATGATTAAGATATTCGGTCGATGCGCGACTTCCGCAGCTAGCGCGGGAGCATCGAGCAGGATGGGCAGCAAGAGCCCCGCGCAGACATGAATTAGGAACGCACGAAAAATAACTTCCGTTTTTCCCGGCCCCTCACCCGGCCCTCTCCCGCAAGCGGAGAGGGGTCGCGGAGAAGTTATTTTTCGTGCGCTCCCGAGCGTAGCGATTCTGTGTCGCAATTGGCCGAGCAAATCTTGAGGGCAGACTGGGGCGGTCAGTGGCGAGCGTGGGAACATCAAGACCTCGGAGGGAAAACGAAGGCAGGCCGCTGGGTGCGAACTCCAAGCCGCAATATCGGCTCTGGCGGCACGTGGGTCAACTTTCGGCTAGAAACGCTCAATGGGAAGACCACGCAAAAAACGCCGACAAGTCCACCGCTCGGCCTGGCACTCGAGGCTGTTCGTGGTGGGCAGTACCCACCCTACGTACTACTAGCGCCACGCTGGCGGCTTTTACGCGGCTTGCCCCCCGCTGACCCTGCCTCCTACAATTGCATGCGGCAAGGATTCGCAAGCGCGCCAGCCGCAAGGGAGGCATGCATGTCGGTAGCTCCGCTGCCGTTGAAGGCGATTCATCACGTCGAACTACTGGTGGGCAATGCCCGGCAGGCGGCTTATTACTACCGCCATGCCTTCGGTTTTTCGCAACTCGCCTATGCCGGCCCCGAAACCGGCGTCAAGGATCAGGCCTCGTACGTGCTGTACCAGGGGCAAATCCGGCTAGTGCTGAGCACGCCGCTATCGCCGCAAGACCCGATGTCCGATCACCTCCACCTGCACGGCGACGGGGTGCTGGACATCGCCTTCCTGGTGGACGACGTGGATGCCTGTTTCACCGAGGCCGTGAGCCGCGGAGCCCAAGTGGCACGCGAGCCCTACGACCGCAGCGACGAGCACGGCCGCATTCGCCGGGCCAAAATCCGCGCCTACGGCGACACGCTGCACTCGTTCATTTCGATGCATGACTACCGCGGCCCGTTTTTGCCAGGCTATCGCGTCCGCCGGCAGCCGGCACCCGGGGCGGGGCTGGAGCGGATCGATCATATTGTCGGCAATGTCGAAGACGGCCGGATGAACGACTGGGGCACCTACTACAACCAGGTGCTCGGCTTTCATCAGTTCATGACGTTCGACGACAAGGACATTTCGACCGACTTCTCGGCGCTGCGCAGCAAGGTGATGGCCGCCCCCAATGATCTCATCAAAATGCCGATCAACGAACCGGCCTCCGGACGCCGCAAAAGCCAGATTCAGGAATATCTCGACTACAACGTCGGGCCGGGCGTCCAGCACATCGCCCTGGCCACGAGCGACATTGTGCATACCGTCTCGGTGCTGGCCGACAACGGCGTGGAGTTTTTAGGCGTGCCGGATGC
>DATCFX010000208.1:0-1466 GCA_036509275.1 Pirellulales bacterium
GATTACTTCGCGGCCAAACTGCCCAAGCCGGCGACTCCCAACGCCGGGCCGGCCTCCGGTCCCCCGCTCTTGCAGCCGCCGATGCAGGCCGTGCCCCCGCCGACGACCACGACGGGAGCCTGAGCGGAAATGATGAACGATGAATGCGGAATGATGAATCGACGACGAGTCATCCGCTAATCGACTGACGTTGACAAAACAAGAGACCCGCAAGCCGACCAACCGGCTCGCGGGTCTTTTTGTTGGTCTGGGAGCTTGAGTGTTTACGGCCACACCGGCTCGCGTTTTTCCAGGAAGGCGGCCAGGCCTTCGGCGGCGGCTTCGGTGGTGCGGGCGGTGGCGCTGGCCGCGGCGCCGGCGGAGAGCAGCGTGGTGAGTTGCTCGCCGATCGTCTCGTTCAACAGCCGTTTGGATAATTGCAGGGCTTCGGGCGCGCAGCGCGCACACTGCGCGGCCAACTCGCTGGCCCGCGGCCAGAGATGGTCCGGGTGGACGACTTCGTGAAACAGCCCGATCCGCAGGGCTTCGGCCGCCGGCAGCGTGCTGGCCGAGAGCAGCAGCCGCGCGGCCTGCCCGCCGCCGACGCGGAAGTGCAGCAGCGGAGCGACCATGCCGGCCACGATGCCCCGCAGCGGCTCGGGCAAGCCCAACGCCGCACTCTCGGCCGCCACGACCAGGTCGCAGGCCAGCACCAGCCCCGCCCCGCCGGCCATCGCCGGGCCGTTGACGGCCGCCACCAGCGGCTTGGGAAACCGCAGCATCATCAACAGCAGGTCCAGGTACATCACGGCGTCGCGATGCCATTGCGCCTGGGCATCGTCCTGGCGGCTGGTCTCGAGCATCTCGCCCAAGTCCATGCCGGCACAAAAGGCCGAGCCCGCGCCGGTCAGAATCACGGCCCGCACGCGCCGCTCCTGGTGCAGATCCTCGAGCGCCTGGCTCAGCTCGGCGATCATGGTCCGCGTGAGCGCGTTGCGCTTGTCGGGCCGATTCAGAATAATGCTCGCCCCCGGAGGGCTGACGTGGATGCGCACCAGCGGCTGGGACATAGGACAAAACGTTTCGTGTCAGGAGATCGAAGAAACGCCAGGACGAATCATGGCGGCCAGCTCGGCTGGCGCGCTCAGTCGCAGTTCGCCGATGGCTGTCGACAGCAGTTTGCCTTGCGTGTCGATCCGCAGCGATTGACTGGCTCCGCCGCCGAGCACGTCGAACAGCACAAAGTTCAAGGCCCACAAGTTCGGCAGTTCGTAGCGCACCACGCGACTCGGGGCCAGCCCGGCGAAATGCTCGGCCACGCGCTGGGTCGTCAGCTCGCGCCGCAGATATTCGAAACCCTCGGGCGTGTAGGCAATCACGCCGATGTTGGAATGATTGCCCTTGTCGCCGCTGCGGGCATGCGCGATGCTTGCCAGCGGAATCGTGTGAGTGATCGTATTCATAAAGCCGCGATCGGCGATCGCGTC
>DATCFX010000209.1:0-1969 GCA_036509275.1 Pirellulales bacterium
GGAAGCCGATCAGCCGGGGCGTGAGCCGGCCCTGCATCGGATTGCCTTCCAGATACTCGATCGTGAACAGGCTGATCGTTTCGCCGATCTTGCCTTGCAATTGCCGGCGCGAAAAGTCGGGGATCCGCACCTCGTACTCGAAGGCATCGACGCCCAGCGTCAACTCTTCTTCGTCCAGGGCCAGCAATTTGCCAGTGACTTTGGTGATCATGCGGTCGGCTCGAACGCCTGCGTCTTGGGGAAAAACATGGTACACGCTCTACGTGCCACCAGGTCGGCACGTCCGCAAGAGCAACAGTGTAACCGTGCTGCGGATAGGCCGCCACGTCACTGCGTGGCCGCTGCGGCAGTGGCCGGTGGCTTGCTCCCGGGGAAATGCTCGACGTGAAAATCGCCCTGGCGGCCGGTATAAATCGCCTTTTTACCCAGCAGAAAGACGCTGTAGCTCGTCGTTCCAGCAGCCATGATCTGACGCAGAAACTCCGGGTAATCGATGTTTCGAGTCTGAATCGCCATCAGGGCGTCTTTCACGCCGGACATCGAAAAATGCTCGGCAATCGTCGGACCATCCGCCAGCGGCATCCGCTCGATGTGCGTCTGCCCGTCGGGGGCGTAGTACGTTTTCTCCAATCGGACCAGGTCGGCCCGATAGCGTTCCACGCCGTCGGCTATCAATCGCATGACCGTTTCGGGAAAAGTCATGCGACTCTCAAATGCAAATCGCGTACACTCGTGGAGGACAGAAGGCTGCATCGTTTCGCTTCTCCCTTTTCAACATGGCTTTTTCCAAAGACGCATCATTTTCGCACGCGCGTTTGCCGGGCCAGGGCGGTCCATTCGGGCTGTCGATAGTAATGGCAGAGGGCAATCGCCAGGGCGTCGCCCACGTCGTGCGGCTCGGGCCGCTCGGTCAATCGCAGCTCGCGCTCGACGGCCTGCTGCATCTGGACTTTCGATGCACGGCCGTTGCCGGTCAGCGATTTCTTGACTTCGGTGGCGCTGTAATGCAGCACGGGAATGCCGGCTTGGGCCGCCGCCAGGCAGATCACGCCGCGGGCATGCCCCATCAAGATTGCCGTGCGCGGCCGCGCGTAATGCGAATACAACTGCTCGAGCGCCATGACCGAAGGCCGCAGGGCGGCGATGACTTCCGCCACGCCGTGATGGATTTCGAATAGTCGGGCCGTGAGCGATTTGCGATCGCGGCCGCGCACCACGCCGGCTTCGCACACGCGCGGCCCGCCGGCGGCGACCTGCAACACGCCGTAGCCGGTGACATTCAAGCCGGGATCGATGCCCAACACCCGCGGCCACGCGTCATCGGGGCTTTCCCGTGTCATCGTCCTGCCGCCCTTAGTCTTAGCCTTAGGATCGAACGAAAAATAACTTCGGTTTTTCTCATCCTCTCACCCTGACTTCTCCCGCAAGGGGCGAGGGGTTTGCGGAGAAGTTATTTTTCGTTCGATCCTTAGCCCTAGCGTTTGAGCGTCCAGCCGGTGCCGTCGGCACGATCTTCGAGCGTGATGCCCAACTCGGTCAAGCCGGCGCGAATCCGATCGGCCACGGCAAAGTTCTTGGCCTTGCGGGCTTCGGCCCGCAGCTCGATGAACAGTCCGACCAGCCGGCCCAGCAGTTCGTCATCGCCGCTTTTCGGCTTCGCGGCCGGTTGCCGGAACAACCCCAGCGTGGCACTCAGCTCGCGCAGCGTGCCAACCGCTTCGCGCAATGCGTCGAGCTGGGCGGGCGTGCGCGTGGCGGCTTCGTCCAGCTTGGCCGTGTCGACGTACCGATTGAGCGTCTTCACCAAATCGAACAGGTCGCCGATCGCCCCGCCCGTGTTGAAGTCGTCGTCCATGAATTCCACGAACCGCTGGCGATGCTCGCCGACGCGCTGCATCAGCTCGCCCTCGGATCGCGGGGCGGGCGTCTGGCGGTGGGCTGCGAAGGGGACGTGGTAAAAATCCTGGCC
>DATCFX010000210.1:0-4758 GCA_036509275.1 Pirellulales bacterium
TCCGACCGGCGATGCCGGGGTGGAAGTCGATGCTCGGCTGGACAATGTCCACCGCACCAAAGACTGGAAGCAAGTGGCCGGGCTGGATGCCATCATGCTCCGCGTCCGCCGCTCGGGCCAATTGGTGAGCTATCGCCGGGCGCCCAGCGTCACGGGCGGTCCTCAGTCCACGAGCGTCGATGCGTACCGGGCCCTGGTTGGCAGCGACGGGCGGCCGGCGGCCGGCGCCGGACCAGCCGCGCAGATGGCCTCGGCGCCGGGTCATCCGCCGGTCGTGAATGCGCCCGTCAATCCGGGCGGCAGGCTGATCTCGGCTCCGCCCGCCTGGCCCGGCATGCCCACCGTCGCCCCGCTGGTCCGCTAAGCGTGGGACGCTAGATCTGCCGCCCCAGCGCATGGCCGACCTTGCGGCAGAGTTGCATCGTCTCGGCAAACTGCTCGACGGTGAGCGATTGGTAGCCGTCGCTCATGGCGTTCTCCGGATCGCAGTGGACTTCGAGGATCAAGCCGTCGGCCCCGGCCGCGACGCTGGCCGCCGCCATTTGCGGCACCAGGTAGGTATGGCCGGTGCCGTGGCTGGGATCCACGACGACCGGCAAATGCGTCTTGGAGTGCAGATAGATGACCGACGCCAGCGGCAGCGTGAACCGCGTGTGGGTCTCGAACGTGCGGATGCCGCGCTCGCAGAGGATCACCTGCGGGTTGCCGGCGTCCAAGATATATTCGGCCGCCAAGAGCAGCTCTTCCATCGTGGCGCTGGGACCCCGCTTGAGCAGCACCGGCCGGGCCTGCTTGCCGACTGCTTCCAACAGCCGATAGTTCTGCATATTGCGGGCGCCGATTTGCAGCACGTCGGCATAGCGGGCCACGACGTCCACGTCTTCGGTGGCCAGCACTTCGGTCACGATGGCCAGGCCGGTGGCGTCGCGGGCGGTCGCCAGCAGCTTGAGCCCCTCTTCCTTCAGACCTTGAAAACTGTAGGGGCTCGTGCGCGGCTTGTAGGCCCCGCCGCGCAGCGCCGTGGCGCCGGCGGCCTTGACTCCGATGGCCGTGGTTAGAATCTGCTCTTCGTTTTCGACCGAACAGGGCCCGGCGATCACGCCGACATGATTGCCGCCGACGCGCAGGCCGCGCGCAGTGACCACGGTGGGCTCGCTTTTGACCTCGCGGCTGGCGATCTTGTAGGGAGCCAGAATCGGCACGACCTCGGACACGCCCGGCCCGCTCTCCAGGCTTTCTTTCAGCCCGTTGCGTTCGGCGCCGATGGCCGCAACCACGGTCCGCTCGACGCCGTACAGCACGTGGGGTTTGAGCCCCAGGCCTGGGATCCGCTCGACCATGTGATTCACTTCCGCCTCGGTTGCGTTTTTTTTCATCACCACGATCACTGCTCGAAGTTCTCCTGCACTGACCAAACAAAAAGCCGCGACCGGTGGTCGCGGCCCGGGATGCATATCACGTTCGACGCGGACCGGTTACGGCGGCGAGGTTTCGCTGCCGACCGGTTAGGGCGGCGAGGTTTCGTTGCGGGTGCGTCGCATTTTCTCGCGGGCCCGGCTCAGCGTGGGGCCAATGCTGTTTTCGGGCATGCCGATCGCGGAACTGATCTGCTGATAGCTCTTGCCTTCCAAGTGATACAGCCGCACGACCTCGGCATCTTCTTCGCCCAGCCCTTCGAGCAACCGCTTGACTTCTTCCTGGTCGCTGATGCGCTGCTCGGGCGGAGGCTCTCGATTGCCGACATTCAAACCGTCGGGCAGGAAATTGCCGGCGGCCAAGCTGCCGGAGACCGGCGTGAGCGAGGCGGCCGTCTTGCGTTCCAGCAGAGCTTTGACCACCACCCGGCGGGCAATCACGGTCAGATACGTGGCCAGGCTGCTTTGTCCGCGAAAATGCCGCAGGACGGCGAAGTCGTCCTTGATAATGGCCAGAAAGACTTCGGCGCTCAGGTCCTCGCGGTCTTCGGAGGTGAGCCGCACGCTGCGTGCCGTGGCCGTGTGATTGGCGACGTGTACGACGAGGCCCATGAAACGATCGACGAAGTCCTCCCAGGCCTTGGGCTGACGCGCTAAGCAGCGATCGAGCAGGTTGCGATCGAATTCCGATAAACCCACGGCGCGGAACCTCGTGCGGCCGATGCAACCACCGGGACCTCTCCCGACGCCAGCCTGGGCGCCCATCTAGGCGCACAGCCGGCAGGCAACGTCTCTCCGTCTGCGAATGTCCCCGTTCCCGATTTGCCCGGATCCTAGTTCTTCGCGTCCGCGAGGAGCCTCGCAAAGGCCGTTGCTCTCTGATTTTAAGTTCACACAGATAGCGAAGCAAGCCTTGGCCGGCGGCAAATACCGCTTCGGCGTCCTCGGCGGCCGCCGGTATGCCCGCCGCCAGGGCCGCGGCAAATGCTGGCCGGATGTGGCGGCTGGGGCCAAAAGCGGTATGTTCAAGTACTTCAAGACCAAGCACTTGACACTTTTTTATTCAGCGTGTTGAATACGCGCGGCAGTCTGTGGCCTGCACCCCCGGCCGACGAGTTGGGTGCCTGCGGAGCTCGCCATGCCGCCACCTGCGATTCAGCAAAAGGAGAAATGCGTCAATGACCCACGTTGTTTGCGAACCGTGTTTCGGCTGCAAGTACACGGATTGCGTGGTCGTTTGCCCCGTCGAGTGCTTCTACGAGGGCGATAAGATCCTTTATATCCATCCGGACGAGTGCATTGATTGCGAGGCCTGCGTGCCCGAGTGCCCGGTGGAAGCGATTTTCCATGAAGACAATGTCCCGGAAGAGTGGAAGGACTTCACCCCGCTGAACGCCGAAATGGCGTCGCAGTGCCCGGTGATTACCGAGAAGAAAGAGCCGCTCGCCGGCGCCGAGTAGTTACCGGCGAGCAATTGGCGGCGGGCAAAATCTCCGGGTGCCCGGATCCAACACGACCGTGCCATGGCCACGCCGCCTGCGTGGCCATGCTCGTTTCATGCGCCCTACTTCAAGTCCACGTTCCAGTACGCGCTGTCGAGAAAAGTCTTCCAGCTCTCGTACTTGGGATTGCCTAGCTTGAGGCTCAACAGTGGGCTGCGCTTGGGCTTGATGGGGTGGCGAATCAGGTGCATGTGCGCCTCTTGCGGCGTGCGGCCCCCTTTTTTCACGTTGCACTTCACGCAACTGCACACGATATTCTCCCAGCTTGTATCGCCGTTGCGGCTGCGTGGAATCACGTGGTCCAGGCTCAGTTCGCTGGTGGGGAACCGCTTGCCGCAGTATTGGCAGCGATTGCCGTCGCGGGCGAAAATGTTGCGACGGTTGAAGCGCACCGCCTGCTTCGGCAGCCGATCGTAGAACAGCAGCCGGATCACGCGCGGCACCTGGATCTCGAAATTGACCGCGCGGATCCAGTCGTCGTGCGGCTCTTTGAAGCTGGCCTTCAGCTCGCTGATTTCGCGCCACGAATCGAAGTTGTAGTTGGCAAATTGACCCTGCTCGAGGTGGACCACCTCGGCCAAGTCGCGAAACAACAGCGTGAACGCCCGGCGCACGTTAATGACGTGTACCGCCATGTAAAACCTGTTGAGCACCAGCACGCTAGTGCTGAGCGGGTCGGTCGCTGCCACACTCGCCATGAAAGCCTCCAGGAAACGCGACAACCCCAGCCCGACGCGCCGCTGGCGCGACCAGGCACCCACGGATTGCGGGCGCTGCAAGGCCAGGCTGTCACCGAGTCGTCTAGCCCTGCTTGCACGCGACCGCCGCCTCGGCAGGCGCCAGCCACGAATTCGTGCGGTTGGGCACACACGCTGCTAGGAATTTGACTCCTGTGCAAATTTTAGTGGCTGGGCCGGCAATTGGCTACTTTTTTGCTTGCAACTTGCGGCTTCCATCCAATCCAAACGCGCTGCACGGGCCGCCAACGCCAAGCGCATCGGCGCCCCAGCCGGCCTGATCGTCCTCAAAAAGCCGCCGGCCACGGGCCACCGCAGGCTGCTCCGCCGCGATGGCAAACTGCGCCGGATCGTGCTGTCAAGAGGAATTCGCCGCCGCCGACCGTCTGAGCCGCATCGACCAGCGCACGAATTTCTGCAAGACGGCTTGCCGCGGCTTGGAAGTTGTCATTAGGATGAAGTTCACCGTTAGTCGTTCATCCACTCGTGTCCAGCGGGACGCGTCTTCGCCGGGAGCCTTTTCCAATGATCCATTACGCGTGTGATCTCTGTAAGCGGCCTCTCGATCCTGAAGATGACCTGCGTTACGTGGTGAAGCTCGAAGTCTATGCGGCCTTCGATCCGCTCGCGATCGACGACCACGACGACGACCGCGACAATCTGCAAGACTTGCACGAGATTCTCGAACGCATCGACGACGCCGCCAGCGACCAGATCGGCGACGACGTCTATCAGACCATGCGTTTCGATCTTTGCCCCGAGTGCCGCAAAAAGTTCCTCAAGAACCCGCTGGGGCGAAAAGCCAGCGAACAGTTCGACTTCAGCAAGAACTGAAGTCCATCAATCGCTGGGATTGATCGTGCGGATCCGCAGTGGCAAGCCGGCAGCCTCGTCTGGCCGGGTTAGCCCATGAGCAAACGCCGGCTGCGCCGTCCTAGTCGAGCACGCCTCGCTTTGTGGTTGCTGGCCGCGGTGTTGGTTTCGATTCGGGCGTGCCAGTTCCTCGAGCCGCCGGGGCCGCCGCCCGACGTTTCGGCCGAGCACGATTATGGCGTGGCCCGCACGATCGACGGCGACACCTTCCTGCTGGACAACCAGGCGCGC
>DATCFX010000211.1:0-1270 GCA_036509275.1 Pirellulales bacterium
CGAGATTGAAACGCGCGTTAGCCTGGCTGGAAGTGCAGGGCGAGCCAGACGGTGGGTTCGTCGGTCGAGGTGTGTTCGATGCGGTGCCGGCAGTGGGCGGGAATGTGGACGTACTGGCCGGCAAAGAGCGTACGCGGGGCCGGCTCCTGCTCGAAACGCAGAGCGGCCCACCCGCTAGCGACCAACACCCATTCTTCCTCGGGCTGGTCGTACCAGAAGTCGGGCGGGCTGGCCTGGCCGGTGGAGACGATGCGCGTCAACGAAAACTTGCCGCCGGCCACGAGCGGTTCGACGACTTCTTCAGTCGTCTGCTGCGCGGTCATGGCGAGCAGACTGCGGACGTTGCTGGGCGCGTTGGGCATGTTCCAACTAATAACCGCTCGGCCGCCCATTCGTCCAGTCCCCGGCCCGGCTCGCCGAGGAGGAAGAACCGATGGCAACGCCGTCGGTCGGTCATTTGCTTGCCCGGCCGATTCCCGCGGCTCTATACTGTAACGAGCCGCTGGCCGCTGGTTTTTCGCACGCGGGCGTACCGGGGCATGGTTCGCAAAGAGGCAGCTCGCGATGTCACGGCACACGTTTGCGGTTGCGTTTTTTCTGTCCTTCTGCGTCGTCCTCCCTGCCGCCCGGCCAAATGCCGAAGCCTCGACAGCGCCCGAGCCTTTGCCGGTGCGGCTGGTCGTACAACTGGGGCACGCCAACGCGGTCGCTTCGGTGGCGTTCTCGCCCGACGGCAAGCAGGTGCTCACCGGCAGTTGGGACGGCACCGCGCGGCTGTGGGACGCGGCCGGTGGAAAGGAAATCCGCGCGTTCCGCGGCCACACCAGCAGGGTCAACTCGGTCGCGTTCTCGCCCGACGGCAAGCAGGTACTCACTGGCAGTGACGACAAAACCGCGCGGCTATGGGACGCGGCCAGCGGAAAGGAAATCCGCGCATTCCTCGGCCACACCGGGTCGGTCAACTCCGCCGCGTTTGCGCCCGACGGCAAGCAGGTGCTCACTGGTGGTTCGGACAAAACCGCGCGGTTGTGGGACGCGGCCAGCGGGACAGAGATCCGCGCGTTCCGCGGCCACGGGAGCTGGGTCAAATCGGTCGCGTTCTCCCCCGATGGCAAACAGGTGCTCACCGGCAGCTTCGACAAAACCGCGCGGCTGTGGGACGCGGCCAGCGGAAAGGAAATCCGCTCATTCCGCGGCCACACCAGCTATGTCTACTCGGTCGCGTTCTCGCCCGACGGCAAGCAGGTACTCACTGGCAGTGACGACAAAA
>DATCFX010000212.1:0-1155 GCA_036509275.1 Pirellulales bacterium
AGATAGCGCGGCTCCTTGCGGATTTGCCCGTCTTCGATCACCTGGGCGCCGTAGAAGGTCGAGGTGCTGCCGATGGGCATCGTGATCCAATCGCTAAAGCCCGGTTGCGGGTGCAGATTGTCGCCCAAATGCCATTTGCCCGACAGGCCGCACGTGTATCCGGCCGCGGCGAGAATCTGCGGCAGCGACTGGAATTCGCCGATCGTGTTGTAGGCCTTGGGGCCGACCTGGGCTCCTTCGCCGCCCAGAAAGCAGTGGACGCCGTGCTGCGAGGGGAGCAGTCCGGTGAGATACGTGGCCCGCGTCGGCGAGCAGACCGCGTTCGAGGCGAACGAGCGAGTAAAGCGGACGCCCTCGGCGGCCAGCCGATCGATGTTGGGGGTGCGGATATCCTGGTTGCCATAGCAGCCCAGCGTCCAGGCGCCCTGGTTGTCGGTCATGATCAGCACGATGTTGGGCCGCGCGGCCTCGGCGACCGGCACGATCGACAACACGGCAATGGCCATTGCCGGCCAGGGGAGCGACTTCAGTCGATTACAAAGCATATTCACGGCATCAAGCCCTATAAGTAGAATCACTGTTTAGCGGACGGATCATGCACCTTGCACTCGTTATCGCGGGCGGCCGCTACCGTCAGCCGCCGCTGTAAATCGGCCACCAACTCCGGCCGGTCGTCTGCCAGGTTGTGACTTTCGCCGATGTCGTCCGCCAGGTTGTACAACTCAGGCGGGCCCTTGGTGTGGGTAATCAACTTCCACGGCCCGCGGCGCACGATCTGGTCGCGGCGATTCGAGCCCAGGCAGTACAGCGTGCGCGGTTCGCCGGCCGACGCCGTAGCGGTGAGCATGGGCCAGATATCCAGGCCGTCCCACTTCAGATCGCGCGGCGGCTGGTAGCCGATCAGCCTGGTGAGCGTCGGCATCCAGTCGGTGGTGTGCAGCGGCGCGTCCAGCACGCCCGGTTGCAAATGTCCGGGCCATGACACGATGGTGGGCGAGCGGATGCCGCCTTCGTAGACGCTCGATTTGAAACCGCGCAGCGGGGCGTTGTCGCTGCCGACTTTCACGGCAGGGTACTGCTCGGCGTCCGGATACTTGGCATCGTTGTTGGGAATCAGTGCGTGGGCACCGTTGTCGCTAAAGAACAAGATCAGCG
>DATCFX010000213.1:0-9647 GCA_036509275.1 Pirellulales bacterium
TCCCGGCCGGCACAAACGCAGCCGCATCCGCCCCGCTTCGACCGCTGCGGGCGCCGGACGTGTCCTAAGCTTGAAAAAGGCCCTAGACGGACGATTTCGCCCAGGCGTCTACGTCGCGCGCGGTGCAGCTGCGCTGCTTCGGGTGTCAAACCCGGCGCCGCATGACAGGCCCGCGCGGCGTCGGCGTGCCGACTTGGCGGATGGTCTCGGGACGGTTGGCGGCAGCAATGCGATTTATCTTTCGACCCCGTGCTATGGCAACGGCGCAATCACGAATCGAGTTGTCCGAACCGGCAGCAACTGCCGCGGGCCGGCCCGTGCGCGTGCTGCACGTGATCAACGGCGAGCATTACGCCGGTGCGGAGCGCGTGCAGGACTTGCTGGCTGCGCGCTTGCCGGAGTTGGGCTTTCAGATCGATTTCGCGTGTTTGAAGCCGCGGCTGTTTCCCGAACTGCGGCGCTCGACCGGAGCGACGGTTTACGACGTGGGAATGACTTCGAGATTGAGCCTGGGCGCGGCCTGGCGCGTGGCCGAAATCGTCGAGCGCGGGCCGTACGCGCTGCTGCACACGCACACCGCCCGTTCCGCCTTGGTGGGCCGGCTGGCGGCCGCGTTGACGGGCGTGCCGATGGTCCACCATCTCCACAGTCCGGCCACGGCCGATACGGCCCATCCCGTGCGCAATTGGTTGAATGCGACGAGCGAGCGATTTTCGCTGCGGCATGCCGCGGCGCTGGTGGCCGTGTCGCAGAGCCTGGCCGAACACGCGCGGCAGCAGCGGCTCTCGACGCGGCCCGTGCGCGTGGTGCCCAACGGCGTGCCGCTGCGCGGACCGCTGGTGGTCCGCCCGCGGCCGACGCCGCCCTGGCGGCTGGGCACCGTCGCGTTGTTTCGGCCGCGCAAGGGGCTCGAGGTGCTGCTGGACGCCGTAGCCGCGCTGCTGGAACAAGGCTTGAGCCTGCGGCTGCAAGCCGTCGGAACGTTCGAAACCTCCGAATACGAGCATGCCGTGCGACGCCGCGTGGACGAACTGGGCATCCGCTCGGCCGTCGAGTGGCGCGGATTTCAGTCCGACGTCGACCGTGAGCTGGCCGGCATGGATTTGTTCGTGCTGCCCAGCTTGTTCGGCGAAGGGCTGCCGATGGTGGTGCTCGAAGCCATGGCGGCCGGCGTGCCCGTCGTGGCGACTCGCGTGGCCGGCGTGCCCGAAGCGATTCGGCACGGCCTCGACGGCTTGATTGCCGAGCCGGGCAGTGCCGTGGAGTTGGCGGCCATGATCCGCCGCGTGCTGGAGGGCGACGCCGATTGGTCGTCGATGCGCAGCAGCGCTCACCAGCGGCAGCGGGAAATGTTTTCGGACGAGCGCATGGCCCATGACGTGGCCCGACTCTATCGCGAGATTCTCCATGCAGATTCTTGATTCGGACCAGCCATCGGTCGGGATGCCGCCGGCCGCCGCGCCGGCAACGGTCAGCGTCCAGGAACCGATCAGCCGCGTCTCGGTGCTCGGCGTGGAAATCGTCGACCTGTCGCTGCCCGAGGCGATCAAACTGCTCGAACACATGCTGGCCGCGCCGGTGCAGCAGTCGCAGACGCTGTTTTTCGTCAACGCGCACACGCTGAACCTGGCGTACGAAAACGCGGCATACCGCGCGCTCCTCAACCAGGCGACCTGCGTCTTCGGCGACGGCACCGGCGTCCGCTGGGGGGCACGGCTCAAAGGCGTGCGGCTCAAGGCCAATCTCAACGGCACCGACGTGGTACCGGCACTGATGGCGGCCACCGACGCCCGGGGCTACCGCTATTTTCTCTTGGGCGCGATGCCCCCGACCGTGACCGGCGCGGCGCAAGCCTGTCTGCAGCATTATCCAGGCTGGCAATTAGTCGGCTGCCATCATGGATTTTCCAACGAACAGGAAACGGCCGCCGTGATCGAGCGCATCAATCGGGCTCGGCCTCACATGCTGCTGGTGGGCATGGGCAACCCCTTGCAAGAGCAGTGGATCACGCGCTACCGCGACCAACTCGACGTGCGGTTGTGCGTGGGCGTCGGCGGGCTGTTCAATTTTCTGTCGGGCGACGTGGACCGTGCGCCGGGCTGGCTGCGACGCATGGGGCACGAGTGGCTCCACGTTCTCTGGCGTCACAAATACAAATGGCGGCGCTACCTGCTGGGCAACCCCAAGTACTTATTCCGCATCCTGCGGCGCCGCACCGACGAGCGCTTCTGAGAGCCGGCCCGCAGTCCGCGGTCAGTCGAAGATCCGTGCATCCCGTGCCCGGTTCATTAGCACATTCCGCGGGCACAAGCCGGTGAAGGCACAAAGCGTTCGCCGGCGCATAACCCATAAGCCGCTATCCTGGCGGCATTTAAGACCGCTCGCCTGCCGCCGCTTCGGCCTTCGGCAGACTGTCTGGCACGCCAGTTTCTATACGCCGCCTGATTGAGCGCCGGCGCAACCTCTGGACGAGGTGCGTCGACAGCGGCAAAACCCCTGGCGAGCGAGGCGGAGCATGCGGCGTTGCGTACGGTGGCGAGTGGTATTGGTGGCATGGGCGGCCACCGTGGCCACGACTGGGGCAGCGTCACCGGCCGCCGCAGCCCCGACCTCGACCTGGACGGTCATCGAATCGGCCAACTTTCGCCTTTGCGCCCTTGCCGATCGGCCGACGCTGGACGCGCTGGCGGCAACCTGCGAAGCCACTCGCGAACAACTCTGCAGCAAATGGCTGGGCAAAGGCCGGCATGCTCCCTGGGACGTGAAATGTTATGTCGTGCTGCATCCCACGGCCCAAAGTTATTTGCACGAAGTGGGCCAAGGCCAGATGACGGCCGGATCGTCGCTAATCGAATTCGGCACCGATCGCCTGGTCACCCGACGGATCGACCTGCGGGCCGACCACCCGCAAGGTTATGCCGATGCGTTGGCGCATGAACTGACGCACGTCGTCGTGGCCCAGCGGTTCATCGAACGTCAGATCCCCCGCTGGGCCGACGAGGGCATGGCCGTCATGGCCGATGCCCCGGCCAAGCAGAGCCTGCACTTGGCCGATCTGACCCAGGCTCGCAGCCAGGGCCAGATGTTCCGGCTGGTGGAACTGGTCAATCTTGAGCAGTATCCGAGCCCCGATCGACAGGCGACCTTTTACGGGCAAAGCACGTCGCTCGTGAGATTTCTGGTGGAGCGCGGTGGCCCCCAGCGGTTTGTTGACTTTGTGAACCAGGCGACGGCCGAAGGCTATGAAACCGCCCTGCGTCGGACTTACGGAATTGAAACGCTCGGCCAGCTCGAACGTCAATGGCTGGTGGAACTCGATCGGCACAGCGCCGTCGGCCGCGCTGACGCGGCGTCGCCGTCCGGCACCCATGACCGCAGCGTGGCACTAAAATCCAACTGACGCGTTTCCCCGCCCGCGACGCGCAATCGCCGGCCCCGATCGAGAGTCCGCCCGACGTCCTACCCGGCCGCCCTTCCATTTTTGCTTTCTAACCGTGGCAAAAACACCCCAGGCTGCACCCCAAAGAACTCGGCGAGCTTCGGCAGGTGCGACTGACTAATCCGCCGCTTTCCGTTCAAAATCTGCGCAATCGTTGATTTTGCAATCCCGGTCGCGCGAACGATTTCCGCTTGCTTGACCTGTCGGGCGTCCATCAAGAATTCAAGCATTTCAGCCCCGGACACGTCGGGCATCGGGCAGTGCTCGTTTTCGTAGACCATCACCAAGTCCGATAGGGCCGCCAAATAGGCCTCCTGTGCCGGCCGCAGATCGTCCTCGCGGATTCTTAGCAGTTCGTCGATCACAGCGGACGCGGCTGCGAGTTGCCGCTGGGATTGGATCGAGACGAGCGGGAATTTTGCGACCAGGCGAAGGTATTCGCGGGACTCTCGGGGAGTCATGGCTGTCACGTTGGTTGTTTTTTTTGTCATACCGCCGATCCCTCTACCGGTTTCAATTTTTTCTCTTTTTTCTTTTGCGTGGCTTTTGCATGGCTCGGAGGCGCATCGTGGCACCCGCACGCTTGAATCCACGGCAGCCAGTCGTATTCGGCGTGCGTCATCACCTTCAACACATAAACGCGATGCAGTCGAAATCGAATTCTTGTCACTAGACGATATTTGTTGCCGCCAATATTGAAAACGATGCAGTCGCCGACAACGCTGGCCGCCGGGAAGTCCCGCTTCATATCGGCCGTCGTTTGCCAATCGGCAATTACCACGAACTTGTACCAGTCCAGCAGCGGAAGCCGACTACCGCCATGCCCCGGTAGTTCCCAAAATGTCCGCAGCGTTGATTTCGTGATAACCCACATGCCGAATTATAGTTCGCAATTTGCGCACATTCAAAAGAAAAGCGGACGCAAAATGCGAACACGATGTAGCACAGCCCTATGAGCAGCCGGACAGCGGCGAAATCCGGCGATGGCATGGGTACGCGCACCCGACAACAGCTACGCCCTCGCACCTTGGGGGCTCTGGATTTTCGGCGAGCGCGGATACAAGGAACTCGACATCTACCTAATTCCATACTCTTGCAATCCGAGCGCCGACTACTATCAAAGGCGGTTTCCCGAAGCAACAATCGTCCCGCACGAGCTCTCTATGGTCCCATGACGGACTTGCCTCGGGGCTGGGGCGTCAGCAACACAGTCTTTCAGCCCCAAACCCGCCGCGCCAGTCGCTCGTCAGGCGTGCGTTGCGGTGGTAGAATGGGCGTTTTCGATCCTGGCCGCCGGAACGCGGCGCTGCGAACGCCGCTGGCGGGTCGAGCGTCCCATCCGTGTGGTGGGTGCCGGGGGGCGTTCCGCCCGGGCACCCCCCGGTATGCCACGGATCGCTTTCCCTCCTTGCAGCCACTATTCGCACGCGAAAAAACGCCCGATGATCAGTTCAGCCAGCGCCAAGCCCCGCACGATGTTCGAAAAAATCTGGGACGACCACGTGGTCGTCGAGGAGCCGGGCAAGCAGACCATTTTGTACATCGACTTGCACCTGGTCCACGAAGTCACCAGCCCGCAGGCGTTCGAGGGCCTGCGGCTCGGCGGTCGGCAAGTGCGGCGGCCCGAGCGGACCGTGGCGACGGCCGACCATAACGTGCCCACGACCGATCGCCGGCTGCCGATTGCCGATCCAATCTCGAAGCAGCAGATCGACACGCTGCGGCAGAATTGCCAGCAATTCGGCGTCAAGTTGTACGATCTCAACGACCCGCACCAGGGCATCGTCCACGTGATCGGCCCCGAGTTGGGCATCACGCAGCCGGGCATGACGATCGTCTGCGGCGACAGCCACACCGCCACTCACGGCGCGTTTGGGGCCTTGGCCTTCGGTATCGGCACCAGCGAAGTCGAGCACGTGCTGGCCACGCAAACCCTGCTGCAAACCCGGCCCCGCACGTTCGAAATCCGCGTCGACGGCCAATTGGCCCCCGGCGTGACGGCCAAAGACTTGATCCTCTACATCATCGGCCAACTCACGACCGACGGCGGCACCGGCTACTGCATCGAGTATACCGGCAGCGCAATCCGCGCTCTCGGCATGGAAGAGCGGATGACCGTTTGCAACATGACCATCGAAGCCGGCGCCCGGGCCGGCATGATCGCTCCGGACGAAAAGACGTTCGAGTATCTGCGCGGCCGCCCGTTTGCCCCGCGGGATTTCGACGCCGCCGTGGCCCGCTGGCGCAAGCTGCCCAGCGACCCGGGCGCTCAGTACGATCGCGTGGTCGTGTACCGGGCCGCGGACGTCACGCCGCAGATCACCTGGGGCACGAACCCCGGCCAGGTCGCTCCCGTGACGGAGCGCGTGCCCGACCCCGCTGGCCTTGCCAACGAAAACGACCGCAAGTCGGCGGCTAGCGCCCTGGAATACATGGCGCTGGTGCCCGGCACGCCGCTGGCGGGATTGCCGCTTGACCGGGTGTTTATCGGTTCGTGTACCAACAGCCGCATCGAAGACCTGCGTGCTGCGGCTGCCGTGGTGCAGGGCTACCATGTCAGCCCGCACGTCCACGCGATGGTGGTCCCTGGCAGCGGACAGGTGAAACTACAGGCGGAAAAAGAGGGCCTGGACCGGATCTTTCGCGAGGCGGGCTTTGAGTGGCGCGAGGCCGGTTGCAGCATGTGCCTGGGCATGAACCCCGACACGCTTTCGCCCGGCCAGCGCTGTGCCTCGACCAGCAACCGCAATTTCGAAGGCCGGCAGGGCAAAGGCGGCCGCACGCACCTGGTGTCGCCGGCCATGGCCGCTGCCGCCGCGGTGGAAGGTCATTTTGTCGACATCCGCGGTTGGAAGTACAAGCAGTCGTAAGCGTTTTTCGCCGGCCCAGCGTCCTTGATCCCTTTGTGGTGGGCCGCCCCCATCCTACTTGAAGCTGCCACGAAACCATGCGAGCCTTCATTCGTCATCGCGGGCTGGTCCTGCCAATGGACCGGCCGAACGTCGATACCGACCAGATTATTCCCAAGCAGTTCTTGAAGCGGATCGAGCGCAGCGGCTTCGGCCAGTACCTGTTCTTCGATTGGCGGTTTCGCGAGGACGGGTCGGATAATCCCGACTTCGAGCTGAACAAGCCGCAGTTTCGCGGGGCAAGCGTGCTGCTGGCCCGCCGCAACTTTGGCTGCGGCTCCAGCCGCGAGCACGCGCCTTGGGCGCTCGAGGATCACGGCTTCCGCGTGCTCGTCGCCCCCAGCTTTGCCGACATTTTTTACAACAACTGCTTCAAGAACGGCCTGCTGCCGATCCGCTTGAGCGAACCGCAGGTGGACGACCTGTTTCGCCGCGCCGCCCAGCATCCCGGCTACCAGCTCGACGCCGATCTCGACGCGCGCACGCTAAGCGATGATTTTGGACTGAAGCTCGAGTTCGACATCGACGAGTTTCGCCGCCAATGCCTGCTCAAGGGGCTGGACGACATCGGCCGCACGTTGGAGCAGGCCGACAAGATCGCCGAATACGAAACGGCACACGGCATCGCGTAAGCTCAGCGATGAACAGCGGGTGCTGGCTCAAGCAGTCAATGGATGGGGCACTTGCTTTCCGTAGCCCCAGGCGTTCACGCCTGGGACTACGCGGGCCAGAATTGCATCTCCCGGTCTTCAGCCCCGAAAGGGGCCGAACAATACTAGGATAATTGCCGCGTCGGCCACAGGCATGAATGCCTGGGCTACGGAAAGCGCCGACGCACGCGTTCGCGATTTGCCGAACTGACAACTTTGATCCTCTTCATGCGAGGCTTTTCATGCGCCGGCTATCCTGCACCGCAATGACTCTTGCTGCCGGCCTGGGACTCATCGCCCACTGCGGCGCAGCACTGGCCGCGCCCGACGCGGCGGCTGCCGTAGCGGCGATCGAAAAACTCGGCGGCAGCGTCACGAAGAACGACTCGGGCCAGGTGATCGCCGTCGACCTGGCCGACTTGGAAGTTCACGATCAGGACCTGGCGGTGCTCATGGCGTTGCCGGAATTGGAGCGCATCGAGCTGTGGGGTGCCGGCATCACCGACGCCGGGCTCGACCACCTGCTCAAACTCCCGCACCTCAAAAAACTCGTGCTGGAAAACACCGATATCACCGATGCCGGCCTGGCGAAGCTGGCCAAGATCCGATCGCTCGAATCGCTGAACCTGCGGCGCTGCTCGAACCTCACCGACGCGGCGCTGGAGCACGTCAAAGGCATGGATCAGCTCCGCGAACTGCACATTCTCTACAACAACTTTTCCGACGAGGGCCTGGCGCACGTGGCCCCCCTCAAGGGCCTCAAGGTCCTCGACCTGCGCGGCTGCGTGCTGATCACCGACGTCGGCCTGGAGCAACTCAAGGGCCTCGTCAATCTGCAAGTGCTCAAGCTCCGCGGGCCGCAGATCACTGACGAAGGGCTGAAGCTGCTGGAGCACTTGCCCAAGCTCAAAGTGCTGAACATCGAAGACACGCAGTTGACCGATGCCGGCCTGGCGTACGTGGAAAAGCTTCGCGACCTGCGCGAGCTGGCCATTATGCGGGCCGATATCAGCGATGCGGGCCTTGAATCGCTGCGCGGTTTGACCCAGCTCACAAGCCTGCAACTGCGCGACACGCCGCTGACAGGTCTTGGCCTGGAGAATCTCGGCGGTCTGAAAAAATTAAAGACCTTGGACTTGAACGAAACGCAGGTCGAGGACGGCGGCCTGCCGTGGCTGGCCCCATTGACGCAACTGGAGCGGCTCGAGTTGTGGTTTACCAAAGTCACCGACGACGGGCTCTCGAGCCTCAAGCCGCTGGTGCGGCTCAAGCGGCTGAACCTCGACAACACCGGCATCGGCGATGGGGCCGCAACGCACCTGGCCGCGCTCAAATCGCTCGAGTGGCTGAACCTCTCGAACACACAGGTCAGCGATGCCGGCCTGGCGCCGCTGAAGCAACTCGCTGCTCTTAAAGAGTTGATGCTCAGCTTCACCCAGGTCACGGACGACGGGGCGAAGGAGCTTGAGCAGGCGTTGCCGGAGCTGACGGTCACGCGGTGAAGGGGGAAGGAAATGATGAACGATGAATGATGAATGATGAATGATGAATGAAGGAACTGGCGGCCACGCCCGCTTTAGGATCGAACGAAAAATAACTTCCGTTTTTGCCGGCACCTCTCCCGCAAGGGGCGAGGGGGCTTGCGGAGAAGTCATTTTCGTTCGATCCTTACGGTGCGGCGGGGCCGGCGGCGCGGGGACGACTTGACAGGTCGAGGACGCGCTGCTTGAGGCCGCGGTAGCGGGGGTCGAGCTGTTCGAGACGCTCGGCCACAGCGGCCGCGTCTTTCCATTCACGCCGCTCGATCAATACGGTCACCAGCGCATACAGGCAATCTGGCGACGTCGAGGCCAACTCGGCCGCCAGCCGCAGGTGCTTTTCGGCCTCGGCCGGGCGGCCGAGTTTTTCCAGCGCCAATCCCAGGTTGTATTGCATCCGCGGATGGCGGGGCGCGAGCGCGACCGCCTTGGCCAACTGATCGGCCGCTTCGGCTAGCCGGCCGTTTGTCTCGGCCAGCAGCAGGCCCAGCGAATAATGCCCCTCGTCCCACTTGGGCTCCATCTCGACGACTTGCCGGAATAGCTTTTCCGCTTCGGCGTTGTTCCCCTGAGCATTTTCCAACTGTCCGAGCTGCACCCGGCCCTGGATGGCTTGCAGCGGAGTGGGGTGCAGTTTGATGGCCAGCCGGTACTCGTTTCGGGCTTCGTCAATCTTGCCCAGGTTCGCGTCGACCATGCCCAGCGCCAGATGCGAGCCGGCATCGTCGCTGGTTTCTTTTAGCCCCTCACGCCACTCGGCCAGCACGGCTTGCAGCTTCTTCCAGTCGGCCGCTTGGAAGCGATCGGCCGGAATTGCCGAGAGCTCGCGAGCCGCATCGGTCCGCACCACACGAATCGGGTCGTCGAGCTTGGGTAGCAGCGACGATTGTAGCTGCTCTGTTGGTGCGCCCTCACGCTCTGGCGGCTGCATTTGCCGCACGGCCGCGGCGCGCACCAGCGGCTCGGGATCATCGAGCGCCTGCTCGATGCTCTCGCGGCTGGCCGGCGTGCCATAGCGGCCCAAGAGGGCTACGGCGCTGGCCCGCACAATCGGGCCGACCTGCTTAGCCTTGGAAAGCGACGGCCTATTTCGCGCCAACTCGATCAAGTC
>DATCFX010000214.1:0-3377 GCA_036509275.1 Pirellulales bacterium
ATCTATCCGCTGCGCATTGCGCTGGGCGCGATGATCCACTTGCTGATGACGCTGGTCGTCGTGCTGGTGCTGGTGTGGGGCGTGCAGGGGCTCGGCAACTTGCCGGCCCTGGTGAGCCTGGTTCCCACGCTGCTGACGCTCCTGGTGTTGGGCTGGGCCACGGCCGTGTGCATGGGCCTGATCAACGTCCTGGTCAACGACACGCAGTACTTGATTCCGGTGCTGATGCAGGTGTTGTTCTATCTGACGCCGGTGATGTATCCGCCCGAACTGCTGCGGCAGAAGGGGCTGACCCTGTTGCAGTTCAATCCGCTGTCCGCGTATCTCGACATGTTCCGCATGCCGGTGCTCGAGGGCCGCTTTCCAGGCTGGGAGGCCGTGGCTGTCGGCATGCTGACCGCGCTGGCAGTCGCATCGCTGGCCGCGGCCGGTTTGGCCGTGATGCAGCGGCGGCTGGTCTTTTACCTGTAAGGATCGACCGTTTGGCATTCATCGAACTGGAGAACGTGGGGCTGACTTTTCGCGTGCGCCAGCAGGGCCGCTTCAGCCTCAAAGAATTCCTGGTCGCGGGCCACAAGCGGCAAAAGCGGCCGGGCACGCTCCGCGTCCGCGCCCTGGAAGGAGTCGATCTGCGCATTCGCGAGGGCGAGCGAGTGGGCATCATCGGACACAACGGCGCCGGCAAGAGCACGCTGCTCAAGGTCCTGGCCGGCATCTACATGCCCAGCGAAGGGCGGCGGACCGTCGAAGGCAACATCAGCTCGCTGTTCGACCTGTCGTTGGGCTTCGAACCCCACGCCACGGGCCGCGAGAACATTGTCTATCGCGGCTACTTGCAGGGCGAAACGCCGCGCTCGCTCCAGCCCAAGCTCGAACCGATCGCCGAGTTCAGCGAGCTGGGCGATCATCTGGACATGCCGGTTCGCTATTATTCGTCAGGCATGCTCGTGCGGCTGGCCTTTTCGATCGCCACGGCCATCGAGCCGGAAATCCTGATCGTCGACGAGGTGCTCAGCGCCGGCGACCTGGCCTTCCAGGGCAAAGCGCGTGAGCGGATGCGCGACATGATCACCAAAGCCCGGCTCGTGGTGCTGGTCAGCCACGACCTGGTGTCGCTAACCGAGCTGTGCGACTGGCTGATTTGGATGGATCATGGCAACGTCCGGGCCACCGGCCCTTGCGACGAAATCATCGCGCAATACACGCAGCAATCCGGCCGGCCGCCGGCCCTGGCCGCCTGACGTCGCAATCGAAAATTGTCAGCATGATTTTCCTTGATTAATACACGCGCGCATTGCTAGGCTGACAGACGCTGTATTTCGCAGCCACGCTTCACGCCACACAAAGCTCGTTTGGATGGGATCCATGCGGGTTAGCGTCATCATCGCCGCCCATAACGAGGGCGCCGCTCTCTGGCGGACAGTCGGATCCTGTGTCGAGACGTGCGCGGAGTTGGATCACGAAATCGTGGTTGCCGACGATGCGTCGCTGGACAATTCCATCGAGTTGGTGCTCAAGCGGTTTCCGTAAGTGCGCGTCGTGCGCAACGAGCAGCGCGAAGGCGCTTCGCCGGCCAAGGCGCTGGGCGCGCAAAACGCCAAGGGCGAGGTGTTCGTATTCCTCGACGGGCATACGAAGCCGGAATACGGCGCGATCGCTCGCCTGGTGGAAGGCGTCGGCAAGCTCAAAGGCGAGGCGGTCGTCGTGCCGCAAATCCCGGCGCTCGATGTGGAGCGCTGGAAAAACAACTTCGCCCAATCGGGCAACGGGTATCAGATCGACTTGACGACGTTTGCCTGCGGCTGGCTGCCGCTGGACAAGATGCGCGCCGTGCAAGTCGGCCGCAAGGAATTTTACGAGTCGCCGGCCTTGATCGGCTGCGCCCTGGCCGTGCATCGCGAACTGTACGAAAAGCTCTGGGGATTCGACCGCCACATGCGGCTGTGGGGAGTGGAGGACTTGGATTTCGGCCTCAAATGCTGGCTGCTGGGCAGCCGCGTCCTGCACGATCCGCAGGCGGTCATCGGCCACCGTTTCCGGGCAACGTTCGACAACTACTCGGCGCCCCTGCAAAACATCGTCGCCAACCAGCTGCGGATGGCCCGCAAGAATTTTACCCAATCGGTATGGGAGGAGTGGTTCGACCGCGCGCGGCAGCGGCAGCCGGAACGCTTGCAGGATCATCCCGAGGGTCTTTGGGCGCATATCTGGCAGATTTTCGAAGCCGACCGCGAGAGCGTCGAGCGGGAGCGGGCCTACCTGCTGGCCAATCGCCCTCGCGACGAATTCTGGTACGCCGACCACTTCGGTCTCGCCTGGCCCGTCTTGGGCGCCGCCGGAAAGCCCAAGCCCTCGATCAAGGTCTTCGAAGGCGAAGGCAGCCCCAGCCCCCCGCCGCCGGGGAAGTGCCGCATCTACACGATCAATCCGGCCGCGATCACCGTGCCGATCATGGCGCCGCAAATCTTCACCGCGAAGGGCTACGAACTTGACGACATCGAGTGGGATACCGGCGGCAAGGGCAACCCCGAGGGGCAATCCGATAATCCGTTCTACACGCAGTTCGATCAGCCGGGCAGCGCGACAGTCACGGCCAAGTGCCCGGACGGTCCGAGCCGCGCGACAAGCTACGTGACGGCGGTTCAGGTCCAGGTCCTGGAGTACGTTGACCCGAATGGCGACTGGACGCATGTCCCCGCGGTCCTCTATGTCCATAAGGGAACCACGGTCAGGTTTCGCGCGCTGAAGAACCCGTCCACATCGCCGGTCTGGCCAAACGGCAAGCCCGTGTGGGGCGGGGAGGCCTCGGGGTCGCATGTGGACGAGGTTGCGGTCACGTTCAACAATTTATCGGCCGGGCTGGGCGACCTTAAAACGGTGACGGTCGAGTGCGGCAACCAACTCGCGGCGAACGTGCTCGTGTTTCAGCTCGTCGGCGACTTCAAGCCGCAGGACGATTTTCCCAAACGCAGCTACGACAAATATGGGCTTCGCGAGCGCGTCGATCTCTCGTTTCACACGCAGCCAGCGGGCGTCACCCTGAGCCAGATCGGCGGCAAATTGACATGGAAGCACGTCCAGGGGAAAGGGCTTCTCGCGACGCGACCGGAAGGAAAGGGGACGTTCGACATGCCCGACGAGCCCGGTACTGCTGGGCTCCAACTGATGATCGAGGGGGGCATCTCCAACGGAACGGGGACGCCCGTCTACAAGAAAACCGCCGTGGCCCCCGACGGCGGAAAATGGACGATGATTTCGAACGTCTGGCACTGCGTCGACACCTACTCGATCGGCATGTGTGGCGATATCTACGTCAACTCGCCGAAGGATGTCTCGTTTTGGCGGCTGTTCTTCAGGGAGGGGTACCGCGATCCGAA
>DATCFX010000215.1:0-4002 GCA_036509275.1 Pirellulales bacterium
TCAGGCGTACACGTCGGCAGCGGCGGAGCATGGCGAGATGCACTTTCATCAACTGCACAAAGGCTGCAACAGCCGCATCCGTTACCAGAAGGTTTGCCCCGTGCATGGCGAGGTCTCGCGCGACGAGATCGATTCCGGCTATGAATATGCCAAGGGGCAATATGTCGTTGTCGAGGACAGCGAGCGCGAGCAGGCGCATACCAAAAGCGACCGCGCCATCAACATCGATAAGTTTATTCCGCCCGAGGCCGTCGACCCGATGTTCTTCGAAGGCCGCACCTATTACCTCGTGCCCGACGGGGCAGCGGGCCAGAAGCCCTATGCGCTATTTTACCGGGCAATGGTGGATGAACATCGGGCGGCGCTGGGGCAATTGGCCCTGGCTGGCCGCGACCGGCTGGTGCTGGTGCGCGCCGGCGAAAAGCTGCTCACCATGTCGGTGCTGAACTACGCCGATCAAGTGCGGCAGCCGGCCGATTTCGAGGAGATGATTGCCGACATACCGATCAAGGGCGACGAACTGCGGTTGGCGCGGACGCTGATCGAGAGCACTTCCAGCGACGAAATCGACCTGTCGGGTTACAAGGACACGTACACCGAAAAACTACGCGAAATCGTCGAGGCCAAGGTCTCCGGGCAGGAGGTCGTCGCGGCCTCGGACGAGCAAGAGCCACCGGTCGTCAACCTGATGGATGCCCTGCGTCGCAGCGTGGCTCGCAACCGACCCGCCAGCCGCGAAAAGGCGGCCAAAGGGCGCGCCCGGGAGGCGGCACCCGCTCGCGGGCGGCGAAAGCCGGCCGCCCGACGAACGGGCTGACACAGCCAACCGAGGGCGGCTCGCGGGGCTTCTCGCCTAACTTTCCCGCAGCCCGGCACCAAAATTGTAGAGCGAGGGTGGCTCGCACCGTAGTCCGCCGGGGATCCGTTCGATGGGCCTAAAAGAATACAAGCGGAAGCGAAACTTTCGCGTCACGCCCGAGCCGCGTGGCCGCGAGTTGAAGCAGGATGGCCGGCTGTACGTCATTCAAAAGCACGCCGCCTCGCATCTGCACTATGATTTCCGGCTTGAGCTAGACGGCGTGCTGAAGAGTTGGGCCGTGCCCAAGGGGCCCAATCTGGACCCCGGCGTCAAGCGCCTGGCGATGCAGGTGGAAGACCATCCGGTGGACTACGGCGACTTCGAAGGCATCATTCCCCAGGGGGAATACGGCGGCGGCACAGTGATGCTCTGGGACCACGGCTCGTGGGAGCCGGTCGGCGATCCGCACGCAGCCTACCGAGCTGGACGATTGAAGTTCACGTTGCACGGCGAAAAACTGCACGGCGGCTGGATGCTCGTGCGTCGCGGCGGCGCGAAGTCCGGGGAAGAGCGGCATTGGTTCCTGTTCAAGGAGCACGACGACGCGGCCCGCGGCCCGCGCGGCAAAGACATCCTGCTCGAACAGCCGCTGAGCGTGACGACCGACCGCGATCTGGACGCGATTGCGGCCGACCGCGACCGCGTCTGGGGCAGCGATCGCGACGGCGCGGCCGCCAAATCGAAAGCCACCAAGCGATCCGCGGACAACGGACCACGGACCAAGGACCACGGACCCCGCGCGGCAGCCAAGCCGGCGGCCCCGAAGCGCTCCCGCTCGCGCGCCAAGCCGCCTGCGGCCGGCAAGATCGCGGGCGCGAAGCGCGGCAAGCTGCCGGCGTTTGTCGAGCCGCAGTTGGCCACGCTCACGCGCGAGCCGCCCGACGGCGACGAGTGGGTCCACGAGATTAAGCTCGACGGCTATCGTATGCTCGCGCGCGTCGATCGCGGCAAGGTGAAGCTGCTCAGCCGCCGCGAGCAGGACTGGACCGGGCGGCTGCCGCACCTGGTCGAGGCGCTGAGCCGGCTGCCGGTCAAGCAGGCGATCTTCGACGGCGAGGTCGTGGCCCAGGAGCCCAGCGGCAAGACCAGCTTTCAACTACTGCAAAATGCCTTCCGCGACCAGCGCAGCGGCGAGCTGTTGTACTACGTGTTCGACCTCTTGCACCTGGATGGCTACAGCCTCCTCGGTGCCACGCTCGCAGACCGCAAGCAGGCGCTGGCCGCCGTGCTCGGCAGCAACAACTCGGGGCCGCTACAACTTAGCGAGCACCTGTCGGGCGACGGCCAGAAGTTTTTCGACGAAGCCTGCCGGTTGGGGCTCGAGGGCATGATCTGCAAACGCCGCGAGCGGCCCTATCTGCCCGGTCGCGGCTACGATTGGCTGAAAATCAAATGCGTCCGCCGCGAAGAATTCGTGATCGGCGGCTATACCCAGCCGGGCGGATCGCGACACGGTTTTGGGGCGCTGCTCGTTGGTTATCACGAGCCCGGCTCGCGACGCTTAATTTATGCCGGCAAGGTCGGCACCGGTTACAGCGAGCGGACGCTGGCCGATTTGGCTGCCAAATTGCGGAAGTTGGAGCAGGACGAGTCGCCCTTTGCCGATGTGAAGCGCCGCGTCGGATCGGTGCGCCACGCCCGCTGGGTCAAGCCGACGCTCGTGGCCCAGATCGAGTTCGGCGAGTGGACGCGCGACGGCCGCCTGCGGCATCCGTCGTTTCAGGCGTTGCGCGAAGACAAGACGGCGTCCGAAGTGGTCCGCGACCGCGCCCTGCCGGTCGAACAAGCGGTCGAAGCATCCGAAAAGCAAGCTGATAAAAAACGAGGCCACATGGTCAGGCGAAATCACAAAGATCGAAACCACCAAGACACGACGAGCACGAAGGGGAAGGGGAGCCAGGCGGAGCAAGGCGGCGCAGACGACGCGATCAACGGCATCGATGTCCGCTTGACGCACCCGGACAAAGTTCTGTATCCCGATCAAGAGATCACGAAGCTCGAGCTGGCCCGGTACTATGCCCAGGTCGGTTCCTGGATGCTGCCGCACTTGCAAGACCGCCCGCTGGTCCTGGTCCGGTGTCCCGATGGGCAGCAGGCCGAGTGCTTTTATCAAAAGCACGCCGGCGCCGGCACGCCGTCCGCGCTGCGCCGCGTGGCGATCCGCGAAAAGTCCAAGACGGGCGATTACGTGCTGGCCAACGACATCGAGGGGCTGGTGTCGCTCGTGCAAATCGGCGTGCTCGAGGTGCATGTCTGGGGCTCGCGGGCCGATCGCCTGGAGCAGCCCGACCGATTGGTCTTCGATCTCGACCCGGATCCAAGTGTGCGTTGGCCGCGCGTGGTGGAAAGTGCCCAGCAGATTCGTGATTTTCTGCGGGACTTGGGCCTCGAGAGCTTTGTCAAAACCACCGGCGGCAAGGGCCTGCACGTCGTGGTGCCGATCCGGCGCAAAGGCGACTGGGACGAGGTACGCGAGTTTAGCCGGGCCGCTGCCCAGGCCATCTCGGCCGGCGATCCAGGCCGTTACACGCTCAACATGTCCAAGGCCGCCCGCGGCGGAAAGATTTTTCTCGACTACTTGCGCAATGCCCGCGGCGCCACGTCGGTCGCTCCCTATTCAAGTCGCGCGCGGCCGGGTGCCACCGTTTCCACGCCGCTGGAGTGGGACGAACTGGAAGGCAAAGCCGACGTTCGTCTGTTTGATATTCGCACGCTGCCCAAGCGGCTCGCCAAGTTGCGGCGCGACCCCTGGCAAGAGTTTTTCAAGGTCAAGCAGTCGATTACCGCCGCGATGCGAAAAACCGTCGGACAAAAATAACGAATGCGGGGAGACCGCTCCCTAGCGGGCCGCGGCGCGTGCCTTGCATTCATCATTCATTGTTCCGATTTCCGCATTTCCTTCCCCGGCGGCACGAGCCCCTGGATCGTGAGCGTGCTCACGCGGTCGCGGTTTTCCAGGTCGATGATGCGGATCAGGTGATTGTTGGTGTCGGCCACGTACAGTTTGCCGGCGGCGGCGCTGAGACCCGCCGGCTCGTCGAATTGGGCCGGATTGTTGCTGTCGCCCGGCTGGCCGTCGCCGGCCAAGGTCTCGCTCGAGGCCCTGGCGGGATTCACCACCTTGATCTTGTTGTTGTAGGTGT
>DATCFX010000216.1:0-1070 GCA_036509275.1 Pirellulales bacterium
CCGACTTGGCCTGGTAGTAAAAATACACCGGCAACGCGACCACCATCAGCAGAATGATTTCGCCGGTCAGCGGCCACTTGGCCCAGTACAGCAACTCAGTGGACATGATGAAGGCGATGCCGGCCAGCACCGACAGGCCGGCCAGTCGCAATGGCCGGTGCAGTTCCGGTGCCGTACGGCGCAGCGTCATCACGCTGACCGGGCCGGTGAGGTAGGAGATGATCGTGGCCACCGAGATCACGGCGGCCAGTGAATCCCAGCCGCGAAAGAAGAACAGGAACAGGAAGGACACCACCAGGTTCAGCCACATCGCCGGCCGCGGCACCCCCCACTTGGGGTGCACCCTGCCGAAGACCTTCGGCAGCGTGCCGTTGCGCTCCATGCCGTAGATCATGCGGGCGGTGGACGCGGTGTACGTCATGCCGGTGCCGCTGGGGCTGACGAAGGCATCGGCATAGAGCAGGATCGCCAGCCAGTTGAGGTTGACGATCACCGCCAGCTCGGCAAACGGCGAGCTGAAGTTGATGCCGTGCCAGCCGGCCTTGGCCAGCAGATCCGTCGGCACCGAACCCAGGTAAGCCACCTGCAGCAGCACGTAGATGATGGTCGCCAGCACGATCGAACCGATGATCGCAAACGGAATGCTGCGGCCCGGATTGCGCGCTTCGCCGGCCAGGTTCACCGGGCTCTGGAAGCCGTTGAAGCTGAACACGATGCCGGCGGTGGCGACCGCGGTGAGGATCGCGGCGAAGTCGTTGGTGTGGCTGCCGCCATTGATGCCGACGGAGAAGTTTTCGGTGTGGAAGCCGCTGGCGATCAGCGCGATGCCGGTGGCCGCCGGAATGATCAGCTTGATGATCGTGATGACCGTGTTGGAGCGCGCGAACAGTTTCACGCTCCAGAAATTGAGCAGGAAATAGATCACCACCAGCACCGCGGCGATGGCCAGCCCGGTGGTGCTGAGTTCGCCGTGTGCGCCCGGCACCGCATGGTAGAGGTCCTGCGCCCACTGCCACTTCCAGCCCGACATGTACTGCACCGAGGCCTCGGCCTCGACCGGGATCACCGAG
>DATCFX010000217.1:0-4191 GCA_036509275.1 Pirellulales bacterium
GAACTGCCGCGTCATCCGCACTACAACCTGTTAACGGGCAAGGGCAGTGCGTCGTACGGCCGCACGCGGCTGCTGGACGTGCTGGAGCGCTACGAGTTGTGGCCCGAGGCGATTCAACTGAGCGCTGCCGGTTATCTCGAACCGCTCGAAGATCGCGCGGCCGACGCGCGGCGCGTGCAAGTGCTCGGCGCCGCGTATTTTTATGCGGGCGATCGCACGCGCGGCCGCGAGCAGGTTGCCGGCCTCGAAGCCATGATCGCCGCCGTCAAAAAAATGGCGGCGGCCAAGGAGGCCGAAAAGAAAGCCGCTGCTGGCGGTAAACAAGCGAACAAAACCGAAAAGACCGCCGGCAAGGGTCCGCGCGCTGGCTCGGGCAAGGCCCGCGCCAAGAAGCTCAAGACGCTTGAGCAGTCGCTGGCCTGTTTGCGGGGCCATGAGGCGCTGGCTGCTGGAGACGCCCAGGCGGCCGTCGGCCATTTCGAACACGGGCAAACGAAAGACAAGGAACTGTTGAGCCGCGCGTATCTGGCGGCCGGCAACGGTGCCAAGGCCGAAGAGCTGGCCCGCGCCGCGCTCGACGCCGGCAAGAACGAGTTCTGCCCGCTGGCCAACTACGTCGACATTCTCTGGCGTTTGGACCGCAAGGTCGAGGCCGGCAAGCAGTTCGAGCAGTTGCGTACGCTCGGCTGGCAGGCCGATCTCGACTTGCCGATTTGCGCCCGCTTGCAGCCGGTTGCCGCCGAGCGCGGCATCACGGGCAATTGGCGGATCGCGCCGCCCACGGCCGAGGATATCGGCCAGCGGCCGCAGTTGGCCAAGCTGGGCCCCTTTCGTTGGCGGCCGCCAATGGCTCCCGCCTGGCAAGCAAAGGATGCCGGCGGCAAGCTTGTATCGTCAACGCAGTATCGCGGCCGGCCGGTGCTCGTGGTGTTTTACTTGGGTTTTGGGTGCATCCACTGCGTCGAGCAGTTGAAAGCTTTTTCGCCGCTGGCCGACAAGTTTGAGCAAGCCGGCATTCAGATCGTGGCCATCGGCACCGACTCGGTCGAGGACCTGGCCGATTCGAGCGCCGCGGACAAGGCCGGGGCCAAAGCCAAGCCGGTGCCGCCGTTTGCGTTTCCCTTGTTGTCGGACGCGGGCTTGGACATGTTTCATCGCTTTCGCGCCTACGACGATTTCGAAAAGCAGCCGCTGCACGGCGTGTTTCTCATTGATACGGCCGGGCGTATGCGCTGGCAGGACATTAGCTACGAGCCCTTTACCGATGCCGCGTTTGTGTTAAAAGAAGCCCAGCGGTTATTGAGCCGAGGAGACGCTCAGTCGGCCATCGGCCGGTCGCCGGACCGCGCTGGAAAGTAAAGGGACGGAAACCATGCACACTTTTCCCCGCCGTTTCGCGTTCCAACTCCCTGTAGCGGAAGTCGTGAGACTTCCTGCGCTGGTCTTGGCCGTCGTGCTTGGATTACTGCCCGGTGGCAGCGTCCGTGCCGACGAAGCCGACCCGAGCGCCGCGATCGGCGAGTGCTGCAACTTCGAACCGTCGCACCCGGTGGCCGGCTCGCTGGTAATTTGCGGCGGCGGCAAGCTGCCGGCGCTAGTGCTCGATCGTTTTCTGAAACTGGCCGGCGGCGAACGGGCCCGAATCGTGGTGATTCCCACGGCGAGCGCTCTGGCTGGCACGCCCGAGGTGGAGAAAAAGCTCGAGTTCTTGCGACGCGCCAAGCTCGCCGCGCTGAACATCCTGCACACCCGCTCGCGAACGACGGCCGACGATCCGGCTTTCGTCAGGCCGCTGGAAAAGGCCACCGGCGTGTGGTTCACCGGCGGGTTTCAATGGCGATTGGCCGACACCTACTTGGGCACGGCGGTGGATCGGCTGGTCCACGCGGTGCTCGATCGTGGCGGCGTCGTCGGCGGCACGTCGTCGGGCGCGGCCATCATGTCCACGCTCATGATTCGCCGCAGCAATCCGGATCCCGAAGTCGGCCGCGGCTTCGACTTTCTGTCTGGCACGGTGATCGACCAGCATTTCATCAAGCGCCAGCGGCAGGGCCGACTGGTACACGTGCTGGCCTCGCATCCCGGTTACGTCGGCCTGGGCATCGACGAAGGTACGGCCCTGGTGGCGCAAGGCCGGCGCTTGCGTGTGATCGGCGACTCGCAGGTGATTGCCTGCCTGTCGGCCGGTCCGAGCCGGCCGCTACGAATGCAGGTGCTGAAGTCCGGCGACGAGGTCGACCTGATCGCGCTCAGTCGGGCGGCAATCGCTCGGGCACGCCCGGCCCGGCCGGCGCCGCCGACACCTCCACGCGTGGAGCGTGGCTCGTTGGTGATTGTCGGTGGCGGCCGCACGCCGCCCGAGGCGGTGCGGCAATTCATCGCCGCAGCCGGCGGCCCCGACGCGCCGCTGGTGGTGGTTACCACGGCCCAGGCGCAGCGGCCGGCGGATGCAGAAGCCATCGGCTGGCTGCTGAAGGCGGGCGCACGCCGCGTTCGGCAGCTTTTCACGAGCGACCGCCACCAGGCCAGCGATCCACAAGTGCTCGCGATGCTGGCCGCGGCCCGAGGCATCTGGTTCGATGGTGGCCGGCAATGGCGGCTGGTCGACGCCTATCTGGATACCGAGGCGCAACACCTCTTTCAACAGGTGCTCGAGCGGGGCGGGGTGATCGGCGGCACCTCGGCGGGAGCCACAATTCAGGCCGGCTACCTGCTACGCGGCAGCCCGCTGGGAAACACGGAAGTCATCGCCGAAGGCTACGAGCGGGGCTTCGGCTTTTTGCGGGGCGTGGCCATCGATCAGCACTTCAGCCAGCGGAGCCGATTGCCCGACATGGCGCAGGTCCGGGCGCGGCATCCCGAGTTGGTGGGCTTGGGGCTGGACGAGGACACGGCGCTAATTGTTCGCGGCCGCGAGTGCCAGGTCGTGGGCCGCGGAAGCGTTTCGGTCTTTGCGCGCGCGGCCGACGGCGCTTCGGCCGTGCCCCCGCGCGAAATCCTGCGCGCCGGCGATCGCTACGATTTTCAGGCGGCGCGTGTGCAACATGCCGCGAACTCTGCGTCCGTGGCCGAGGCAAAGTAAATAAGAGATCGCAACAGCACATGCGCCCCTCAAAGCGGCGGGGCGGTGGGCCGGTTGCTAAGATTCCTTCGCGCTCTCGATAAAGCTCAGGTTCTCACGCTCGGCGCTGTCGTTATGGGTCAATGCCACGATCGCCGGCTCGATCAGGTCTTCCAGCCATTGCCCTAATCGCGTGTGCGGGCGATGGGTAAAACGGTCGAAGGCCGTGAGCAGCACGTCCTCGACGATTTGCGAGATGGGAATGTCGCGGCCGAACTTGTGCAGCGCGGCGGGATGACGCTCGACCAACCGGCCCACGCGGGCCGACAGCGCCGCGTCGTACACGCCCAGCGCACGGCGAAAGGCCGGATAGTCGCCGGTGGCCACGGCCGATTCGATTTCCTCGAGGCTCGGCTCTTGGGTCGGGGCCACGTCGTGGGCCGTGCCTTGAATCTGCTTTTCGTAGGCCGGCCGGTTACTCAGTTCGTCTTTGTAGGCCTTGAGTTGCTCGATCAACGCGTGGACGCAGCGCTGAAAGGCCGGCGCGGCCGCCACGTCTTCGCCAGCGGAAAACAGCGTGGTGCCGGACAGTCGCAAACTCGTTTTGACCTGCACGCCGTGGGGTTTGGCATGCGGCATGATTTCGACTTTCAGTTCGGCCACCGGAAATCGGGCCACCTGCGGCCGCAGATGCTCGATGACTTCGTCCATCTTGGCCATTTCCGTTCTCGATATTCTGTAATGCTTCGAATCTATTTCGACCCGCAGATCAATCGCCCGGTCGCTGGACATGATGAGACTCCTCCTCGGCCACGTTGGGCACAAAAAATCCATCAACGAAACCTGAGCGTGCAAACCAGGTGCCGCTAGCCCCCCAGCAGCGGTTCGGCATATCCATTGCACCGTATCCCTTGCACAATGCCGCCACTGTGCGACTTTTTTCATACACTCAGTTGCGAATCGCGGGAGGAACCAGCCGTGGCGAAGACACATTTTTCAGGCAAAGATCGACAACCGCCCAAGCCGGGCCAACGACGGGCAGGCCTGCGTGCTGACGAGCGGGATCCCGACGAACCGCCGGCCGCTCCGGGATCGGCCACAGGTGGGGTGCATGCCGCCGGCATGGCGGG
>DATCFX010000218.1:0-4489 GCA_036509275.1 Pirellulales bacterium
CCCCGCCCGATTCTCCGCGGCTTCGATTCGAAATTTGTGAGCCCAACGCCATGAAAATCACTGCGGTTCGCACCATCCCGCTTTGCGGAGCCACGCACGATACCGGCTGGCCGGGCGGAACAGATCCCAACGAGCAGATGAACACGCTGGTGGAAATCGAAACCGATGAAGGGCTGGTGGGCATCGGCAGTTGCTTTACCAGTCTGCCGCTGGTCGAGGCTTCGCTGGGGCTGCTGCGGCCGCTGCTCGTCGGCGAAACGGCGCTGGAGGCCGAACGCGTCAGCGAAAAGTTGCGGCAACACACGTTTTGGCAAGGACGCGGCGGGGCGGTCGAGCATGCAATTAGCGGCCTCGATATCGCGCTCTGGGACCTGCTGGGCAAAGCCCTGGGGCAGCCGGTTTCGCGACTGCTGGGGGGCAACTACCGCGATCGGATCAAGCCGTATGCCTCGATCCTGTTCGACGAGCCGGCACGCCTGCGCGAAAAGCTCGAAGTGCAAG
Organism: Pirellulales bacterium; assembly: GCA_036509275.1. Classification (GTDB taxonomy): domain Bacteria; phylum Planctomycetota; class Planctomycetia; order Pirellulales; family PNKZ01; genus DATATB01. Next base: position 502 of record DATCFX010000218.1, read on the forward strand.
TCGCCAGCGGGTTCAAGGCCGTGAAGATGGGCTGGCGACCCTTTGGCCGCGTGAGCCGCCGGATGGACGAGTTGCTGATTAAGACGGCCCGCGAAACAGTCGGCGAGGAAGTCGAACTGATGGTCGATGCCGGCGGCAGCGAGCAGTTCTGGCCGCACTCTGTGGCCTGGGCGCGCGAGACTGCGCGGATGTTGGCCGATTACCAGGTCACGTGGTTCGAAGAGCCGCTCAAGCCGGACGATCTGGAAGGCTACGCCGAGCTGAAACGAACGAGCCCCGTGATGATCGCCACGGGCGAAGTCTTTACCAGGCGGCAGTCGTTTCAGCCGTTCATTACCAGCCGGGCGCTCGATATCATTCAGCCGGACCTGACCAAGTGCGGCGGGTTGAGCGAGGGCCGGCGGCTGGGCTGGATGGCTTACGACCACGGCGTGCTGCTGGTCACCCACGGTTGGAACACGGCCGTAGGTCTGGCGGCCGATCTGGCGCTAGCGGCCGCCTTGCCCGTGGCACGTTGGGTCGAGTTCCAGACCGGCGTGCCCTATATCGAAGAGATCATCACGCAACCGCTAAAGCTCGACGCCGATGGGTTGTTGCCGGTGCCCACCGGGCCGGGCTTGGGCATCGAATTGGACCGGGCGGCAATTGCCAGGTATTCGCGGTAGTGGCGCCGCCACGTCGTGGAATTCAACGATTTTGCGTAACGGACTACGTTGCCATTGAGCATGCCCATTTGTAACATCTCGCCCGAGACCCCGCTGCCTATTTGGGACGTAATGAACCTGAAGGGCCAACGTCCGGTCATACAGGCGTCCCCGAGGCGGACTTTGTGAAAATTTTCCCGTATGCGCTTGCGTCGCAGAATTCCGCTGAAACACGTTGTGGGGGATGGACTTGTGACGTTCGGCCAAAGATAATGCTATCTTTGGCTAGAGAATTGCGTATTGACGTGCTTTGGGGGAGCCGATTCTTAATAGGGCTCTCGCGTCCGCCGTATCGTCAAGAGGAGGCTCCATTATGTTGCATGAAACCACAGAAAATGCCATTCCGTTTGGTGTGCAGCGTTGCATCCGACGGTACAAAAAGGACCTGCAAGCAGCAATTACTAAAGCCATTCAGCGGCGGATGGATGAGCTAGGTAGAGATCTGCGCCTGGAAGAGATTTGCGAAACTGCTTCAGAGGTTATATTTGGCGAGAGCAACTACGATCGCCGGATGGAGCAGCTTTGCTTGGAGGCCGTCGATCAAGGAAAGTTCCGCTATCTTGAGGACTTGATCGATGAGCTCGCGCATGAAGAAGCTACCGGATCCGCTGATTTATAAGATTCGTAGCTGGGGCCTTCCGCGCGAAGTCCTACTGCAGTTCTACCGCTTCCTGCTCTCAAAGGTAGACGAATTTCCACTGACGGACCGAACTACCGTCAAGTCGTATGAGTTTTCCGCGACTTGCCGCGACAGCGGGTTGCTCTACCTATTCGTCGGTCGCATCGCGGGGCGGGAGTATAAAGGCGAGTTCACCTTTACCGACATCGATTTCGAGATGATTACGAGGGACGAGCCGCCGCTCTATTGACTCAGGGGCGCCCCGGCGCAGCCAGCCGAGTTGGATTTTTTGCACCGGCAGGATGCAGAGACCGACCGTCTCCTTTCCCTCGCTGTTAGTGGTCTTGGTCGGTGCCCACCTTGAATTCGCTTCGGCTCGCGTCCGCGGTGTGGCGATTGGCCCGCCGCGTCAGTGCGTCGGCATGGGCACGCGCTGGGACTGCGGCTGGCGGCCGGCCGCGGCGGACGGCTCGAGCGGGGGCGCGAAGACGAGATTGTTGACGAACATGCGCGTCGAGTTTTCCCAACTGTAATCGAGCGCCAGTTTGCGGCACTCGGCCGGATCGTGCTCACGCAAGGCGCGCTCGATGCAGACTTCCAAGTCGTGGCCCAAGCAGCCGACGCCGTCGCGATCGAGGATGTCGGCCGGGCCTTGCACGGGATAAGCTGCCACGGGCACGCCGCAGGCCAACGCCTCGATCAGCACCAGGCCGAAGGTGTCGGTAACGCTGGGGAACACAAACACGTCGGCGGCTGCATAGACCTGGGCCAGGTCCTCGCCCGAGAGCACGCCCAGGAATTTGGCCTGCGGATAGCGATGCTGGAGTTCGGCGCGATGGGCTCCCTCGCCGACCAACACTTTGTCATACTCGCCGCAGCAGTCGAGAAAGTGTTCGAGGTTCTTTTCCTTGGCGATGCGGCCCACGTAGAGGGCCATCTTGCGCGCTCGCGGCGGCTTGGGCCGGGGATGGAACAACTCGGTGTCGACCCCGCCCGACCAAACCCGCATCGGACTCTGGAAGCCGTTTTCGTGCAGCTTGCGGCCCATCCGCCGGGTGTTGACCATGATCGTCGACGAACACTTGTGGAACCAGCGCATGTACCCGTAGACAAACCAGTCGGGCAGCGGCATGTGCAACTGCAGGGTCTCGGGATAATCGGTATGGTGCCAGCTCGTAAAGGGCCGCTTGCGCCCTTTGCAAAACCGTGTCACGGCCAGCCCCAGCGGGCCTTCGGTGGCCACGTGAATGGCACACGGCAGCAGCCGGCTCAACATGGCATTGATGCGGAAGCGGTTGTGGCCGGGCGTGATGTCCAGGTCGTTGAAGCCGGGAATGCGATAGGAGCGGAACAGATACGGATGGATCACTTCGACGCGGTATTGCCACCGCTCGAGGATCTCGACCGTCTTCTTCAACTGCCGCACCACCCCGTTGACCTGGGGATGCCAGGTGTCGGTGGCGATGACGATCGTTTTGCCGGCGCCATCTTCGACCGAGGGCGATTCCATCCGGCGGCCCGCCACCGGCTCGCGCGCTGAGCGCAGCAATTCGTGGGCGCCTGCCCATAGATCGGCAGATTGCTGAGTCGCACCGTTCACATTCACGATCCACCGCTGCCGCCCAGTGCCTGCCGCACCGAGCTCGCCTGAGAGTTTAATACCACCTCGGGCCGAGCATTTCGGCCGCTGCCATCGTCGCCCGCCTCATCTCTATCGACCGGTCGAGCGGCCGATTCGCACAATCGACAGCACCGGAAGAACCGCCGTAACATTTCGCACCGATTCGCCATCTTTGCCTACTTAACAGCCTGTGTCCACTTGTTTGCAAAAACAGGCCGGGCGACTCGTTGCTCATCTGGCCAGACCCAATCGGCCTCCCAGACGGTAGCCGCCATCCACGCTCTTTGATTTGTAGCTTGAGATTCGCCGTGATGGGCGTGGAAAATGCCCATGCCCGGGCGGCGACCGGCGGCCGAGCACGCGGGCTGGCGAGCCATAATCTCTTTCATCGCTGGAACTTGACGCTAGGATGGGCCGATGCCAATGGATGCCGGGCGACCCGACACTCAGTACGACGCGATCGTAATCGGTGCGGGACCGGCCGGCCTGAACGCCGCCCTGATCCTCGGGCGCTGTCGGCGGCGCGTGCTGGTTTGCGATTCGGGCCACCCACGCAATGCGGCTTCGCACGAGCTGCACGGTTTTCTGTCGCGCGATTGCACTCCACCGGCCGAGTTGCTGCGGATCGGCCGCGAGCAATTGGGGCGCTATCCCCACGTCGAGTTTCGTGAGGTTGAAGTCCGGGACGCCTGGTGTCGGCCCGATGGCTTTGAGATCGGATTGCCCGACGGCACGCGCTGCACGAGCCGCAAGCTGTTGCTGGCCACCGGCATCAAGGACCTGCTGCCGCAATTGGAAAACATTGAGGCCTTTTACGGTCGTAGCGTCTTCCACTGCCCGTACTGCGACGGCTGGGAAGTCCGCGATCAGCCGCTGGCCGTTTATCGCACCGGCAACAAGGGGCTGCTGATGGCCCAAACGCTGACGGCCTGGAGCCGCGACCTGGTGCTGTTGACAGACGGCCCGGTCGAGTGGACGGCCGCCGAGCGGGCATTCATCGACGCCGTTGGCCTGCGGGTACACAGCGGCCGGGTCGTGCGGTTG
>DATCFX010000219.1:0-7055 GCA_036509275.1 Pirellulales bacterium
AATCTTCGGCTGCCGATTGCCTGCGGCCATCGCTGCGCAGCCAGACGGCCAGCGGAATGTCCTGGGCCACGACCGAACCTTGCCCCAACCAACGCAGCGCGGCCAGGAGTTCGGCCGGATCGTCGTCGCCGGTAAACGTGATCAGCCCGCTGGCCGAATTCGGCACCAGCGCGCAACTTTCAGCACGGACGGTCAAGGTTCCGACATCGCCGTCGGGCGTGCGGCCCGGGCATTCGAGCAGGCCCTGGCAATCGCGCAGCGTCAGATGCGAGGCCGCCAGCACGATTTGCTGCCCGGCCTGCGGCGCAGCCGCAAGTTTCAAGAGCGGGCCGGGTCCCAAATGCAGCGAGTTTTTGACGTCGATCGCCAGCGTGCCCCGCGGCGTCACGCGCAGCGCCGCAGCGACCTCGCGAAATAAGCAATCGTCCAGGGTCAACTCGGCTGCTTCGAGCCGATCCGGCCCTTCGGCCGGCGGTTGCCAATCGATGGCCACCGGCCGCTGGCCCGCAGCCGGCATTTGCCACGAGCAGCCCGAGAATCGAATGCGCGTCACCCGGCAGTCGAGCATGACCGCGGCGAGCGGTGCGATGTCTGGCTGTGGCACGAAGTCGATGTTTTCGAATGTCAGCCCCTCGACAGCAATCGCCCAGCCCTGGCCGCCGATTTCGATCGCGGCACGTCCGCTGCGCGGGCGGACGGTGATGCCCGGCCGGAGCCGCAGTTCGCCGCACCGGCAGCGGGGGCCGATTTCCAATACTGCGAGATCTGCAACGGCCGAGGCAGGGACGACGCCGCTGGCAGCCGGGGTCTGGTCAGAAGGAGGCGCTTGGTAGACCGCCGCTTGCGCTGCCGCCGGCGCGTGCTGTGGTTCTGGCGCATGCGGGCCGGAGCCGGAGGAGGGCGTCCGGCCGGAGGGCGGGGCGGGGCGGCTCACCCAGGCGTTGTGTTTGGCTTTCGAATCGGCCTTGCGCGCGGCCAGCCACGGAGTTCCCCAATAGGGCCAACTCGCGACGGCGATCAACAGCGAGGCGGCTGCCATGAAGACGGCAGCCCGCGCCGCCCAGCGCCGCGTGCGCACCAGGCCCGCGGCTTTGACGACGCGGCCCTGGCCGGGAAACAGCGCGCAGCGCGCAAGCGCCCGGCGGCTGCGAGGGCTCGATTCGCCCAGCACGGCCGCCAGCGCGGCCAGCGATGGCGGCCGCTCGGCAGGGTTGCGAGCCAGGCATTGCTGGATCGCTTTGACGAGTACCGGATCGGCATCGGGCGCGATGGGCGTCAAAGCCGGGATGCGGGCCGTGAGGCTGGCGCGCATCTTGGCCAATCCACTAGCGCCGGCGACGGGCGGCCTTCCGGCCAGCAGATGCCACCAGAGCGCTCCGCAAGCGTACAGGTCGGCCGCCAGACTTGCCGGCGTGCCATCGGCGACGCGCTCGGGCGCCAAATAGTCGTACGTTTCGGGCGTCAGCCCGGCCGAGGCGAAACCTTCGCCCGGCCGCAGGATCGGCCGCACGCCCGGCATCGGCAGCACGAGCTGGCCGCGGGCGTCGAGCAGCACCTGCCGCGGTCCAAGGTCGCCATGCGGGATGGTCGCCTGGTGACAGATGGCCAACGCATCGACCATTTGCCGCGCCAGTTCATGCACTGCCAGCGGCGGCATGCGGCCGCGATGCAAGAGCCATTCGGCCAGCGGCCGGGCATCGGCATACGGGCAAGCGATCCAGAACCGCCCCTCTGCCAGGCCGAAATGTTCGACCGGCTGGATGGCCGGATGGTTGGCGCGCACTTGCTTACGCACCAATTCCGCCAGCGCCGTGTTCCAGCCCGCCGCTTCGGCCGGATCGGCCGGCAACACGCAGACGCGCATCGGCCGGCCTGCTTCACGTTCACGCGCGCGAAACATGCGGGCGTAGCCGAGATCTTCCAACGGCTCGCAGAGCACCATGGGACCCAGGCCGAGTTGGCGGCCGCGGCCGGCGTTGATTTCGGCCGCCTGGTAAAAGGTCAGCACCCGGGCTTGGGCCAGGGCATCGACCCACACCTGCTCGAAGGGCGGCAGCCCGCGGGCCAACCGGCGGACGCGGCCGGCCATGCCCTCGACCTCGGCCGGCTGAGCCAGCCGCAGCGCGGCCAGCAAATCCATCAGGGGTGCGGGGGCCGATTCGCTCATGCCGGTAGCATTTCTCTCGTCGTTCACGCTCGGGGCTGGCGTGCAGGTGGCCTTGACGCCGCTAGCAGGGCGGCACTAAATGTCGCCGGGGCAGCGTGTGCTATCAGAAACCCGATTGGCGGGCAAGGTCAGCCGGTGGATTGGAAGTCCGTCGGGCCGCGAGATCGAGCGGCATCTTTTTGGTGTGGCGCTTGGTCCAACGTGGTCCGGCTCGGCTCGCCGGACCTACGGCGCTGTCGCTTGTCTGTAGTAGGAGACGTCCAAACTCATGCGTGATCCACGGTTGGAAAAGCTGGCCAACGTGCTGGTGAATTACTCGACGGGCGTGCAAGCCGGCGACCTGGTGCGGATCCAGGGGCCGCCGCTGGGAGTGCCTTTGATCGTCGAGTTGTATCGCGCGGTGCTCCGCGCCGGCGGCAATCCGGTGGTGGCGATGGCTCCTGACGAATGTACGGAAATCAAGTTAGCCGAGGCCGGCGAGGCGCAGTTGCGGTTCGAAGATCCGCTGGCGCAGCAGGCGGCGGAAACGGTCGACGTTTCGATCAGCATGTGGGGCCAGGAGAACAGCAAATCGCTGTCGCGCGCCGATCCGGCCCGGCAAGCGCTGCTCAGCCAAGGGCGCAAGCGCTACCTGGCCACGTTCATGCGTCGCTATGCCGAAGGCCGGCTGCGCTGGGTGGGGACGCAGTTTCCCTGCCAGTCGGCGGCCCAGGACGCAGAGATGTCGCTGGCGGAATACGAGGACTTTGTATTTCGCGCCGGGCTATTGCACCTGGACGATCCGGCCGCGGCCTGGCGCGAGGTGAGCCGGCGGCAGCAGCGCGTCGTCGAGCAACTGAGTGGCAAGCGCGAGATCCGCTTCGTGACGCCGCAGGGGACCGATCTGCGGCTGGGCATCGAGGGGCGCTGCTGGATCAATTGCGACGGCCGCTTGAACTTTCCCGACGGCGAAGTCTTCACCGGCCCGATCGAAGATGCCACCGAGGGAGTCGTGTGCTATAGCTTTCCGGCGGTCCACGGCGGCCGCGAGGTTCATGGAGTGCGGCTGGCGTTTCGCGCCGGCAAGGTGGTCGAAGCCTCGGCCGCCAAGGGCGAGGAGTTTCTCATCGCCATGCTCGACCAGGACGCCGGTGCCCGCACGCTGGGCGAGATTGCCATCGGCACCAACTATTCTGTTCGCCAATATACGAAGAACACGCTGTTCGACGAGAAGATCGGGGGCACGTTCCACGCGGCCCTGGGCGCCGCGTATCCCGAGAGCGGCGGCACCAACGAATCGGCCCTGCACTGGGACATGGTCTGCGACCTGCGCGAGGGCGGACAGATCTTCGTCGACGGACAACTCCTGAGTGAAAACGGCCGCCTCCTCAACCCCGACTTCCCCCAGCCGGAAGCGTGAGCGGGCCGCGGATTCGGCAAACTCGAAACTACCGGCGCTCGGCGGTGCATCGCAATCCGTAGCGGCGGCGCGTCGGGCACGGTCGACACACGGCGCATAGCCGGCGCTGGCGGAAATCCGTTTGCCCAGCTTCACACAGTCGGCGGGGTGGGACGATACCTTGGCCTAGTCGATCGAAACAATCGATCTATCCCTCCCATTGTTACTCCCGGTTTGAAGGAGGCTCTCCCATGAAACGGAAGCTTGTGTCCGCCCTGTTTGTGTTGGCCGTGTTGGCCGTTGCCAGTGTCCAAGAAGCCAGTGCCGGTCTGTTCCATCGCAGCAACTGCGGCAATTCGTGCCAGTCGTGTTGCGAGCCCACGTGCTGCCAGCAGCCCACCTGCTGCGCCCAGCCGACTTGCTGCGCCCAGCCCACGTGCTGCGAGCAGACCTGCTGCGACCCGTGCTGCTGCGCTCCGCGGCCGCGCCACTTGCACAACTTCTTGCACAACCTGTGCCACCACCACCGCAAGTGCTGCCAGCCCAGCTGCTGCGAGCCCACTTGCTGCCAGCAGCCCAGCTGCTGCGAGCCCAGCTGCTGCGCTCAGCCGACCTGCGGTTGCGGCCACTAAGCCGATTCCGGGCGCCGATGCCTGGCGGCAGCGGCGCTTGCTCGCGGGTTGAGAGCCTCCGGGCCTGGATGAGTGACGCCAACGGGCCCCTCGTACACAAAAATGTGCGGGGGGCCTTTTTCGTTTTCAGCCGATCAACTCCTGGATCGGCTGGCCGCCGAATTGCGAGAGCTGCTTGAAGCGGCCGGCGTGGAAATAGGTCAGCTTGTTGTCGTCCAGGCCCAGCAGCCGCAGGATGGTGACGTGCAAATCGCGCACGTGCCGGACGCCTTCGACCGCTGCGGCGCCCAGCTCGTCGGTGGCGCCGATCGTGTGGCCGGCCCGCACGCCGCCGCCGGCCATCCAAATCGTCATGGCCTTGGGATTGTGATCGCGGCCGAAGGCGGTGCCCATCCGCACGCCGTTGTCCGGCGAGCGGCCGAACTCGCCGCACCAGATCACCAAGGTGCTATCCAGCAGGCCGCGCCGCTTGAGATCGGCGATGAGCGCCGCGATTGGCCGGTCGACCACTCGGACCAGGTTGCCGTGTGCCCGCTCGATATAATCGTGCGAGTCCCACGTGCCGGCATACAACTGCACGAAGCGCACGCCGCGCTCCACGAGCCGCCGGGCCAGCAGGCATTTGCGGCCGAAGGCATCGGTCGGCTGCTGGCCCACGCCGTACATGGCCAGCGTGGCGGCGTCCTCGCGATCGATGTCCAACAGCCCCGGCACCTGGGCCTGCATGCGGAACGCCAACTCGTAGTTGCCGATGCGCGCCGCCAGTTCGTCGTGCCGCGGGTGCAGCGCGGCGTGCTGCCGGTTGAGCGTGTCGAGCAGGTGCAGGTTCGCGCGCTGGTGCTCGGGCGTGATGCCCTCGGGCGGAGCCAGGTTCAGGATTGGCGGGCCCTTGGCCCGCAGCGGCGTGCCCTGGTAGCTGGCCGGCAAAAAGCCGCTCGACCAATTGGCCGCGCCGCCTTGCGGATACGAGATCTCGGGCAGCACGATAAAACCCGGCAAATCCTGGTTCACGGTCCCCAGGCCATAGGTGGTCCAGGCACCGATGGCCGGGTCGCCGCCGAAGCGGTTGCCGCTGTTCATCTGATACATGGCCGTGGGATGATTGACCGAATCGACCTGGCAGCCGCGATAAAAACAGAGCTCATCGGCCACGCTGGCCAGCGACTGCCAGTTCTCGGCCATGTCGGCCCCGCACGAGCCGGCCTTGCGAAACTTGAACGGGCTGGCCACGTAATACCGCTCGCCGCCCGACATGGCCGACTGCTGGGCATCGGCCCGCACGAACTTTTGCAGGTGCAGTTTGGCCAGCTTGGGCTTGGGATCGAACGTATCGATGTGCGACGGCCCGCCCTCCATCATCAGGAAGATGCAGCGCGTCGCCTTGGCCGACACGTGCGGCGGCTTGGGAGCCAGCGGACCAGCTTGGGCCGCGCCACCGGCGGCAGACGTGCCTGCTCGCGCCTGCTCGGCCAGCATGGCCGTAAGCGCCACGCTGCCCAGCGACGCACCCAGGCTATAGAGGAATTCACGTCGCGTCGCGAGTGCCGCGCGTCGCGCGCTGTCCGTCGGTCTTTCAATAGACATATAAAAACTCGTTGGCATTCAACAGCACCAGGCACACGTCGGCCAAAGCCCGGGTGGCGGCGTCGACGTCGGCCGGCTGCAAGTCGGGCACAAAGTCGGCATAGACTTCCAGCGGTTCGTCGAAGCGGAAATTCTCGCCCGTGTTTTCCTCGACCGCCTCGCGAACGACGTGCGTGGGATAATTCCGTTTTTCGAACGTCAGCCCGCGCTGCCGCTGGGTCATGCGCGTCCAATGCTCCAGGCAGGCTGCCGTTTCCGAATCGACGGGGTGGCGTCCAAAGGCCAGGCGAAATGCGCGGTTGATCGTTTCCTCGCGAGACTTCGTTTCTCGCAGCAGCCGGGCCGCGAAAGCCAGTGCCCGATCGTAGCTCGTCTGGCTGTTCAGCAGCGCGAAGACTTGCGGCGTCACGGTCGAAACCTCGCGCTGTTCGCACGAGCTGTCGGTGCCTGGCTGATTAAAGACATCCAATTGCGGATCGGGCAGCCCCCGCAACCGCAGCGCGTAAATCGAGCGCCGATGTCGCTGGCTGGGCAGCGCCGAGGGCTGCCAGGCCGGCGCGAACGTGCCCATCACCTGCCGCGGTTGCAGCGCCACTTGCGGATGCATTTCGGGACAAACCGGAATGCCGCCGATCGCCAGCCGCAGCTCGCCGCTGACGGCCAGGCACGCGTCGCGCAGTTCCTCGGCCTCGAGCCGCCGCGGGCGGAACACGGCCAGGCTCACGAGCGTGGGATCGTGTTTGGTCACGCTGGCCGGATCCGGATGTTGGCCCGAGCGCCGGTAAGCCTCGGACAGCATGATCGCGCGGTGTAGGTGCTTGACCGACCAGCCTTGCTCGATGAACTCGGCCGCCAGCCAATCGAGCAGTTCGGGATGCGTGGGCTTTTTGCCCGTCGCGCCAAAGTTGTTCGGGTTGCCCGCCAGTGCCTGGCCGAAATGCCACTGCCAGATCCGATTGACCATGACCCGCGCCGGCAGCGGGTTGTGCGGATCGGTCAGCCAGTGGGCCAACCGGCTGCGGCGGCCGACTACCTGCGACTCGAGATCGGGCCAACCCGTCGCATCGCTCGGGCTGGCGCCGCTGAGCGCTCCGGGGCAAACGAGGTCTTTCGGCGAATAGGGATCGCCGCCGGGCAGGATGTGCGTCGCGTCCAACTCGCCGACTTCCAACGGATCGGCCGGCATCCGCAGCGGCGCGGTCACGCTCTTGAGCGCCGGCGAACGCCCGCTATAGACCGACAGCGCGTACGGCTCGTAACGCTCCAATTGCCACACCAACTGTTCCAGCCCTTT
>DATCFX010000220.1:0-1369 GCA_036509275.1 Pirellulales bacterium
CCCCTGTGTTTCAAGCCATGTCACAAGCCCTGCGCCAGCGGCTGTATAGCCAGCTCGATGAACTGGTAATCATCGACCCGCACACGCATATCAACCCGCACGTAGCGGCCTCGACCACGCTGGCCGACATTCTCGGCTATCACTATTACACCGAGCTGGCCCACTCGGCCGGCATGCCCAAAGCCCAGATCGAAGAGCCGGGCCTGGGCCCGCGCGAAAAGGTGCGGCGGCTGGTCGCGCGGCTCGGGCCGCTGGAGAACACGATCCAGTACAGTTGGCTGGTGGAAATCGCCCAGCGGTTCTTCGGCTTCGGCGACGACCACGTCACGCCCGAGAATTGGGAAGCGCTGTACGACGCGGCCGAGCGAAAAATGCAATCGCCCGGCTGGGCCGACGAAGTCATTCAGCAAAGCCGGCTGAGCGCGATCTTTCTGACCAACGATTTCGACGACCCGCTAGAAGGCTTTGACACCTCGCGCTACATTCCTTGCCTGCGCACCGACGACCTGGTGTTCCACCTGGCAAAGCCCGAAGTCCGCCAGCGGCTCGAGCGGGCCACCGGCCACGCGCCGCACGACGTGCGTTCGCTGCGGCAAGCGATCGGCAAACTGTTCGAACATTTCACCGGCCGCGGCGCCCGGGCGTGCGCCATTTCGCTGCCGCCGGATTTTGCGCCGGCCAAAGTCGCCAATGCTGAAGCGGCCATCGGCGAGATTCTGCAAAAAGGCCCGCAGGCCTCCACCGAGCGCCGCCGCGAGGCGAGCCAGTTCGTGTTCTGGACGTTGGCCGAGTTCTGCTCCGAGTTCCGGCTGCCGTTCGACCTGATGATTGGCGTCAATCGGGCCGTGTACGCCGGCGGCGTCTACCAGGGCCAGGACTTGTACGACAGCCGCGTCTCGCTGATTCAATATCGCGAGCTGTTCAACGCCTTTCCGCAGGTGACGTTCCCGATCTCGGTGCTGGCCAGCGTCACCAATCAGGAGCTGACCAGCTACAGTTGGATTTTTCCCAACGTCGTGACCAACGGGCATTGGTGGTATTCGAACACGCCGGCCTTTATCGAGCACGACTTGGCCGCGCGGCTCGAGGCGGTGCCGCGGACCAAGCAGATCGGCTATTACAGCGACATGTACAAGCTGGAATTCGCGCTGCCCAAATTCGCCATGTATAAGCGGATTCTGGCCAAAGTGCTGGCCGAGCGTTTTGTCATCGACCGCGGCTGGACCGAAGACCGCGCCTTCGCCTTGGGTCGCCAGGTGCTCCGCGACAACTCGCAGGCCATTTTCGAGCGGCGCAGTTGAGGCGAAACCGCCGGCGCGACCGGAGCGAAATTCCTTCGAAAATGGCCCGGGCTGCCGGCGGGCGCCCT
>DATCFX010000221.1:0-1907 GCA_036509275.1 Pirellulales bacterium
GCCAGCAGAACCTGGTGCAGCCGGTCGTGGTGGCCGAAAGCGGCTTGCTCGAAGCCGATCTCGGCGCGTACGACTGCGTGTTCCTGGCCAATGTCGGCCAGTTCACGGCCAGCGAGGTGGGGGTGCTGGCCGCGTATCTGCGCCGCGGCGGCGGCCTGGTGTTCTTCCTGGGCGACCAGGTGCAGACCGACAACTACAACCGCCGCTTGAGCGGTCAGAGCACCGATGGGCTGCGCGTGCTGCCGGCGACGCTGGCCGGCGTGGTGCCGCGCGGTCAGTACCGCTTCAATCCTCTGGGGTACCAGCATCCGCTGCTGGCTCCCTTTCGCGAGCAAGAGCAAGGCGGCCTGCTGACCACGCCGATTTTCGACTACATCAAGCTGCTGGTGCCCGGCAACTCGACGGCCAAAGTGGCGTTGGGCTTCGACACGGGCGACCCGGCCATCGTCGAAGACACGATCGGCCGCGGGCGGTCGATCGTCGTGGCCACCAGTGCCGATACGTCCTGGAACACGATGCCGATGTGGCCCAGCTATTTGCCCATCGTGCAGGAATTGCTGAACCTGGCCGTGCGTGGGCAACAGGCCGAGCACAACGTGCTGGTCGGTCAGAGCTTTGGCGATGCGATGCGCAGCGTCGCGCGTTTGGCCAGCGTGCAGGTCCGCAATCCGGCCGGCGACGCCAGCAGCGTGCGGCCGGTGCTCGACGGCGATTACAGCGCCTGGTCGTATCACGACACGTCGACCAGCGGCACGTACGCCGCCACGTTGCCCGCTCCGGTGGCCGCTCACGAGCTGTTTGCCGTGAATGTCGACACGGTCGAAAGTGACCTGGCGAAGATCGACAACGCCGAATTGCGAGACCGCGTCTGGAACGGCGTCGATTACCGCCTGCTCGACGATTTCCAGGATTTCGATCGGGAACCCAGCGACACGATCGTCCGCCGCAACTCGCTGCACCAGTTCCTGCTCGTGGGCGTGCTCGCGCTGCTCTTGCTGGAATCGCTCACGGCCTGCTATTTCGGAAGGCGGGCCGCATGAGCGGGGTAGTACCCAAATGGCTGGAGCAGTTGCTGGGAGTCGAAAGCGCCGGCTCGGGCGAAGGCACGCTCTGGACGCTGCGCAACAGTTGGGCCCTGCCGCCTTGGATCACGCTGCTCTCCGTCGGCGGCTGCCTGGCCCTGGTGGTCTTTTGCTATCTGCGCGAAGCCGGCTCGGCCAGCCGCGGTTATCGGCTGGCCTTGGCCGCCGTCCGCAGTCTGCTGGTCGGCCTGCTATTTTTCATGCTGGCCGAATTCCTGCTCTCGCTCGAGCGCACCGGCCTGCCCTACGTGGTCGTGATGGTCGACGATTCGCTCAGCATGCAGACCGAAGACCGCTACAGCGACGAACAACTGCGGACCGTGATCGACCGGCAATTGCGCAGCGCGAAGCTGGGGCCGGCCACGCGGCTGGCCCTGGCCAAGAGTGTGCTGCTGGGCGGCGACGCGCGCCTGCTGCGTGCCATCGACGACCGCTACAAGCTGAAAGTGTATTTTCTCGACGACACGGCCCGCGCGCAGTCGGGGGGCCTTGCCGCGCTCGAGCGCGACATGCGCCAGGCGAAGCCCAGCGGCGAGTCGACCCGGCTGGGTCAGGGCATTCGCACCGTGCTGAACGATCTGCGCGGCACGCCGCCGACGGCCATCGTGCTCTTGTCCGACGGCATCACGACCGAGGGCGAAAGCCTGGCCGACGCGGCCGGTTACGCCCGCCGCAAGGGCGTGCCGCTGTTTATCGTCGGCGTGGGCAGCGAGCACGGCGTCCGCGATCTCGAGCTCAGCGACCTGATGGTCGAAGACACCGTGTTTGTCGACGACATCGTGAACTTCGAGTTCAAACTCACGGCCACCGGCTATCAAGGCCGCA
>DATCFX010000222.1:0-3740 GCA_036509275.1 Pirellulales bacterium
CGATTGCCGCCGTGATGCGAGCGAAACGATCGACATCGACCGCCAACTCAGCGTCCGGCGAAGGCTCGACCGAAAAATGACTTCTCCATAACCCTCTCCGCAGGCGGGAGAGGGCAGGGTGAGGGGGCGGGAAAAAGGCAAGTCATTTTCCCGTCGATCCTAACTGGGCCGCCACGCGGACGGCCTCGAGCATGCTGCTGGTGTTGGCCTTTTTCTGCCAGGCCAGGTCAAAGGCCGTGCCGTGGGCCACGCTCGTGCGCACGATCGGCAGGCCCAGCGTGACGTTGACGGCCCGGTGCATGCCCAGCAGCTTCAAAGCGATGTGCCCCTGGTCGTGGTACATGGCCACGACGGCGTCGAAATCGCCGGCGGCGGCCCGCACCATTAGCGTGTCGGCCGGCAGCGGCCCGACGACGTTGATTCCCGCCGCACGCGCCTCAGTGACTGCCGGCTCGATGATGCGCGCTTCCTCATCGCCGAACAGGCCGCATTCGCCGGCATGCGGATTGACAGCGGCCACGCCAATGCTGGGCTGCGTGCCCTTGAGCGTGCGCATGATCTGATCGGCCAGCCGGATCTTGGCGACCACGGCCGGCGTGCTAATAGCCGCCAGCGCCTCGCGCAGGGCCATGTGCAGCGTCACGTGAACGACTCCCAAACCCGCTGCCGCCGCCAGCGCCGCATCGGGCGGCAAGTAGAGCATCATGGCGAAGTCGCGCACGCCGCACAGTTCGGCCAGCAACTCCGTATGGCCCGGGTAATGGTGGCCGGCCGCCCACAGGGCCGCCTTGTTCAACGGCGCGGTGACCAGGCCGTCGATCCGGCCGGCCAGCGCTAATTTCGCCGCCAGCACCAGCGCCTCGTACGCCGCCTGGCCGGCTCGGGCATCGACCGTAGCAGGCGGGATTTCGAGCGTCTCGGGTCCGCCGACTGCCAGGCAAGGAATCGTATCCACGGTCGGCCGCGCCTGCTCGGGTGAATCGATTTCGGCCACGCGAGCCCGCGTTTGCCACAGCTCGACCGCGCGCCGCAAAATGGCCGGATGGCCGATCGCCAACGGCCGGCAGAGCTCGTGCAGCCGGCGATCCGGCCACAGGCCCGCGACGACCTCCGGCCCGATGCCGGCCGGATCCCCCAGCGTGATGGCCAACAGCGGTTTGTGCATGGCGACTACCGATTCAAGAAAAAGTTTGCGTTGCTACCGCCATCTTATTCCGTGCGGCTGCCGGAATGTAGGGCCACGTCGTGCTGGGGCGCGAGGCAAGGGGAGGGCAGGGCAGGGGGAGTGGGGGCGCGGCGGACGGAGGCACGAGCCCCTGGCCGCTGGCGCGAATCTGTTCTATAAACCAAATCCAGATGCCGGCGGAAACGCACTCGAGCCGGCCGTGGTTCATCCTTTGTCGTCAACCGGGGCGGAATCGTCGGGCTTGTGAATCGCATCTTTACGAGATTGGCCGCGTTCGCAGTCGTGTTCTTGCTGGCCACGTTTGCCGTGGGGCTCAGCCTGCGGGCCGGAAATCTGCACGACCCCGCAGACAAGGCCACGCAGCAGCGCGGGACGGTACACCGACTGTCGGGCATGGCCGCCGGACTGGTCGTGGTACTGGTCAACAGCATCGTGGCGACTTATTTCATCGGCACCAGCCGCTGGTGCAAAGAGGTGAGCGAGACCTATGGGCTGTCTGGCGTGTACGTCGCCAACAGCCGGCGGCTCAAACGCCGCACGTTCCCCCTGTGCGTCGCCGGCATGCTCATCGCCGTGGCAGTTGTCGCGCTCGGCGGAGCCGCCGATCCCGGCGTCCTCATCCCCAAGCCCGAAGCGCTGTTGGCCTGGCCGATCCTGGCGCAAGTCACCTGGGCCCAGGTGCATTTTGCGGCCGCTGGGCTGGGCATCACGGCGATCGTGCTGATCTTTGTGCAGCAGTGGAATCAGATCGACGCCAATCACGAAGTGATCGAAGGCGTGCTGGCCGAAGTGCGGCGGATTCGCGCGGAGCGCGGCCTGGAAGATTGAGGCCCGGCGCGCTCGAGTCTAATGCCCGTGCTCATGAGGCTCGTGGTTGTGATCATGCTCGGCGTGCGACGAGTGCGAGTGCTCCGACGCGGCCGAGTGATCGTGCCACGATTCTTCCACCATCACGAGTCCCGCGGCCAGGGCCACGCCCAGCAGCAGCGCCGCCGAGAGCTTGAAGCGATCGTGGCGATGGAAGTGCAACTCGGGCAGCAGGTCGCTGGTGGCAATGCACAAGAAGGTGCCGGCGGTGAAGGCCAGCGCCGCGCCGATGGTTGCCGTCGCCGCCGCGCCGCCGCGGTCGATCCCCAGATGAAACAGCCCGACGCCCAAGGGCACGGTCAAGGCATACAGCCCATTGATCAGATGCCGCCTGGCCGGCGAATGCTCGCCCATCGCCAGCAGGGCGCCCAGCGTCATCGAGTCCAGCGGCTTGTGCAACGCGACGACCAGAAACACGACCAGGCCTGCCAATCCGCCGGGCACTGCTTCGTGCGCCTCGCTGGCCACCGCGGCAGCCAGGGCCACGCCGTCCAGCGCACTGTGCAGCGACAAGCCGATGACCGCCACTTGCCAGCCGAGCGCCCGCGGCGGCGCGGGATGCTCGTGGCCGGCGTGCGCGGCCGGCTCCGCATCGTGATCGTGGTGATGATCGTGATCCGCGGAATCCGCCGGCGTGTCATGATGATGGAAGTGGAATACCCGCTCGATGAAGAACATAAACAGGAAGCCGCCCAGCAACCAGCCGACCGTGTACTGGATCGAGCCCAACTCGTAGCAGGCGTGCGGCAGCAAGTGCAGGATGGCGACGCCCAGCATCGCGCCGCCGACAAAACTCAACGTCAGTTGCAGGCGCGTGTGGGTCATGCGCACCAGCAAGGGAATGATGCCGCCGGCCAGCGAGCCGCAGACAATCACCAGGCAATAGACCAGCATCAGCATGGGCGGCAGAATCAACGTGATCGGGGTGAACAACGAACCTCGCGGCCCGTGGCCGGAGCGAACGTCACAGTGTCGCAGGTGCGCCACTGGTCAGCAAGCGGCGCGGGCCGCTGGTTCAAAAAATCAAAAAGGCGATCACCACAGAGGCTCGATAGAGAACCACAAAGACACGAAGGACACAAAAAAAACCTTCGTGCTCTTCGTGTCCTCGTGGTGAATTTCTCCTCTTTTTCTCTGTGCCTCTGTGCCTCTGTGGTTTTTCCGTTTTCGGGGGATCAAGTATGCGGGCGTGTATTCAGCGTGTGACGGAAGCCCAAGTCGCGGTCGGCGGCGAGATTGTCGGCCAGATCGGCCGGGGGCTGCTGGTGCTCTTGGGCGTCGCGGCCGACGATACGCTGGCCGACGTCCGCTGGTTGGGAGAAAAAATCGTCGGTCTGCGGATCTTCGACGATGCGGCGGCCAAAATGAACCTGGCCCTGGCCGAGGTCGGCGGGGCGCTGCTGGCCGTCAGCCAGTTCACGCTCTACGGCGACTGCCGCAAAGGCCGCCGCCCCAGCTATGCCGATGCCGCGCCGCCAGAATTGGCCGCAGCGCTCTACCAGGCCTTTGTCGACGAGGTCCGGGCGCGCGGCGTTGCGGTCGAGACCGGCCGGTTTCGGCAGCACATGCTCGTCAGCCTCGTCAACGACGGACCGGTGACGCTCTGGGTCGACAGCCGGGAGAAGAAATGATGAACGATGAATGCGGACTGATGAATGCTGATTATCGGAGCGTCGGGTCCGCGGCC
>DATCFX010000223.1:0-2302 GCA_036509275.1 Pirellulales bacterium
CTGTTGCCGGCCTTCGGCGTCGGATTCTTCGCGGCCCGCTGCGTCTGCGGCGCGCGCGGCGGGTGGCGGCGAGCCGGCGTGGCCGCCTTGCTGTGCATGACCGCGGCCGCTGTCATCACGCTCAATCGCGGTCCGCTCAGGGCCAAGGGCGAGCAGTTGCAAATGCAGGTACAAAAGTGGAACGACCAGCGCGTCGCAGCGTCCGCACAGCGGACGCTGCGTGAGATGCCAACGATCGACCGCGTCGAGATCCGCGCCAACGATGGTTCGCCCATGACGGCTTGGTCTTTGCAACGAACAATCACGGGCAGCGAGGCGGAAGAGCTGGCCGCCCGCTGGCGGGGAGTCGGTTTTCATTATGACCGGAAAAACGACGGCTTCGACTACGGATGCCCATTGTATGAGCTGTGCTTTTATCGCAGCAATCAGCTCGTGCAAAGTCTCAAAACTGGCGTCGGGTACATGCGATTTCGACTGGACGCGGGTAGGTATCGCGACCGTACGTTTTGGTTTACCCAAAGCGACGAAATGCGTATGAAGCTCGGCGACATAATCCCAGTGGACGCAGTCCGAGCCCTGGCGGCCGAGGCCGAGGCATATTCGCATTGGTCGGAGCGCATAGGGAAGCCCCGGGCGATCGAGCTCGTTCAAAGAGCGGCTGCACTTGATCCGCAAAACGCACGGTACTCATATGATCTCGGCTACTTTTACCGAGAGATCGGAGAGCAACAGCGCGCCGTCGAGGCATTTTCTCGCGCAATCGTATTGGATCGCAGGAATGCGTTGACTTTGTTCCTCCGCGCCGAATGCTACGAAAAGCTCGGTCGACCGGCCGATGCAATCGCGGACTACGACACCCTTTTGAACGCCGATCCCAGTGACGCGCCAGCTTTCTACCGCCGCGGCGTTCTTTATTTCGAGCAGGGCGATTTCATACGCGCGATTGCCGACCTCGACAGCGCGCTGTCCATCGGGCTGTACGAGGAGCCCGCGGCGCGCGCCAAACTGCTGCGCAGCCGCGCATTCAAACTTTTTCGGCAGGCATCCGCGCCCGCCGTCAAAGCCAAGCCACCGCCAGCTACCACTTCCAGCCAGAGCGCAACTGGTCGTTGACGATGCAGCCTTCGGGCCAGTGGCCGCGGTGGAGATCTACGAGGCATTGAGCGGCCAAGGTGCTCATGGCATCGAGCGACGTTTGATCCAGACCGCCCATGTGCGGGCAAAGCACGACGTTGTTCATCTTCAGCAGCGGGCTGTCGGCCGACAGCGGCTCGGTTTTGAAGACGTCCAAACCGGCGGCCGAAAGCTGACCGCTGGCCAGCGCGGCGGCCAGGGCCGGCTCGTCGACCAACCCGCCGCGGGCCGTGTTAATCAGCACGGCGCCGCGCTTCATTTTCTTGAGCGAAGTGGCGTTGATCAGATCGCTGGTTTCGGCCGTGCAGGGCAGGTGCAGGCTCACGATGTCGGCCGCGGCCAGAACTCCGTCCAGCGACATCAGCCGCACGCCGTGCTGGTCGGCAAAGGCGCGGTCGGGATACGGATCGTAGGCGATGACTTTTAGGCCCAACCCCTGGGCACGCGGCACGATCGCCTTGCCGATGCGGCCCAGCCCCAGCAGCCCGAGCGTGTTGCCCGCCAGCCGGCGGACCGTGTTGCGGCGCCACTGGCCTTGGCGGATCTCGTGATCGCGGGCCGGCAGATCGCGAAAGATGCCGGTAATCAAGGCGATGGCTTGCTCGGCGACCGAGTCGTGGTTGGTGCCGGGCGTGATCGCCACAGCGACGCCATGATCGGTGGCCGCGGCCACGTCGATCGAATCGTAACCGACGCCCACTCGGGCAATGCACCGCAATTTGGAAGCGGCCAGCACCTGCCGGCTATAAAGTTCGACGCTGGCCAGCACGCCGTCGATACCGCGCACCAGATCGATCAGGGCCTCAGGGCCCAATTGCGTGGCGTCCACCTTGGGCATCACGATTTCGAAACCAGCCTGCTCGAGCACCGTCCGCCAAGGGCCGCGGCCATCGCTGAATGCCGTGGGCGTAATCAGAATTTTGGTCATCGGATTTCAATGGGGCGAAAATCGTAGTATTGCCGGCCGCTAGCCGGCCGATGCGTTTCGGCCCGTTCTAACGCGCCCTCGCGGCAGCGGCAAGCCGCTAGCAGCCTACGGTGTCGCAGGATTTTCTGGCAGACTTCAACTGCCGCCAACGGTCGGAATCGAAGGAAACGCTCGCCCGAAAAAATGGGGAAGCCACAGAACCACAGAACCACAGAGGCACAGAGGCACAGAGGCACAGAG
>DATCFX010000224.1:0-4532 GCA_036509275.1 Pirellulales bacterium
ACCGGGAGGCTCGCGCCTCCCGCTCGCCACGCCATACGCGTCGGCGAAGCTCCGTTCAATCGGGCTCGACGGTCACGAGCTCCTGCGCAACGGCCTCGATGTGGGCCTCTTCGATCATCGCTTGTTCATCGGCAAAACCGATCAGCAGCGCCAGATCGCAGAGCCGATTGATCCGCCGCGGCATGCCGTGGCTGAGGCTGTGTACGGCCTCGAGCGCGCCGGAACTGAACATCGAGCGATGCGCTCCGGCCAAGGCCAGGCGATGCTGCACGTAGCTCATCGTTTCTTCCACCGTCAGCGGCCGCAACAGGCATTTGACGCCCATCCGCTCGTCCAACTGCGGCAGACGTTCGACCATTGGAATCAGCATCGGCTGCCCGACCAGCAGCAAGGTCATGCCCGGGCGGCCGGCCGTTTCGAAGTTCAATAACAGCCGCAGGGTCTCCAGCGTGCGCGGGCTATCGAGCAGGTGGGCTTCGTCGATGGCCAGCACCGCGTGCCGGCCGGCGGCCGCGTTGTTGGCTAGAAAGTGCTGAATGCGTCGCACGCTGTCGTCGGTTGAAGCAGCGCCGGGCGCGCGGTTTTCGAACTCGGCGGCCAGCCATGCCAGCAGCTCGGCCGTCGCCATTTGCGGAAAGACCAGGTGTACGAACGGCTGGAATTCCTCGGGCATGCGTTCGGCCAATAGCCGCACGAGCATGGTTTTGCCCGACCCGCCGGCGCCGGCCAGCAAGGCCGCGCCGCTGCGGCTTTCGACGGCATAGCGCAGTTTCAGCACCGCGGCCTGGTGGGCTTCGCCCGGATAATAGGCGGCGATATCGACGCCCGGCTCGAAGGGTTTGCGCTCGAGCTGCCAGTAAGCTTCATACATGGCGAGATTCCAGGATTTTTTGGGCCGGCCGGTGGCGGGCAGGATTGAACCAGCGGCGAACCGCTAGGCCGCTTGCACGAAGTTTTCGATGATGTGCCAGCGCGAGACGCCGGCGGCCGCCAGTCGGCGGTTGACCAACCGCATTTCGTCCGCCGCCACGCGCTGCGGATCGCGGACCACGACGGCGTCTTGCACGACCGAGCCCGAGAGAATCGCGGCCAGATCGACGGCCTGCGCGTCGCTGTCCAGCGGCGGCGCGTCGACCAGCACCAGGTCGTGGCTCCTGCGCAGCAATTGCAGCGTCGCCGACACCCGGCGCTTGGCAGTCACGCGATCGGGAGCGGCCAGCGGACGCACCAGCGGCAGCACCGACAGCGGCTCGGCCAACGACTCGACCAGCGCATCGCCCAGCGGCAGATCGCCGCTAAAGACTTCTTCGCCGCCGACTTGGGCCATGATTCCCAGCCGGTCGGCCAATTCCGGTTTGAAAAAATCGAGATCCACCAGGGCACAGCGCAGCTTCCGTTGGGCCGCAGCTTGGGCCAGGGCCAGCAGCACGGTTGTGCGGCCTTCGCCCCGCAGCATGCCGGCCATCAGCACGACTTTCGGCGAGCGGTCCACCATCGCGGCCAACCAGGCGCTGGCCCGGGCGAACTCGGCCGGTGCCCGTGCGAGCAACTCCGTGACGATCGCCGGCCAGATGAAATGCGGGACCTCGAAGGCCGCCTCGACAGCCGGACCCTCGGGCGCGGGGCGCGGGGCCGCGGCGGCGAACGCGGCGTGCGGTTGCGGCACGGCTTCGCTCTGGCGCCCGTGCATCGTTTGCGGCCGGCGTGGGCTGGCGGCCGGCGCAGGCGCCGAGCCGCCGGCTTGAGTGGTCGGGGTCTGCATCCGCTTGCGATAGGCCTTAATAAAGGCTTCGTCGAGTACGCTCATTTGCCGGCTCCGCGAGAGGCTTGTTGATGGTCCCCTTGAACTTGGCCACCGCGCGCGGCCGCTGCACGCTGCCAGCTCGCGACGAAGGTCGGTCGGTTGCCAGCGACGCGGTGCGCGCCTCGTCGGGCTGCGTGGTGATCGTGCCCGAACCATCCGGCGGCGCCAGCGTGGGCGCCGCTTCCGCGGCGGCCT
Source organism: Pirellulales bacterium (assembly GCA_036509275.1). Taxonomy (GTDB): domain Bacteria; phylum Planctomycetota; class Planctomycetia; order Pirellulales; family PNKZ01; genus DATATB01. Next base: position 2,000 of record DATCFX010000224.1, read on the forward strand.
CGGTGGCCGGCGATGTCGGCGCCGCTGATGCCTTGTCATCCGACCAGCTTTCCCAAGGCGGGACGTCCTTCTCGTCAATCGTGGGGACTGCCGGCTTTGCCGGAGCGCTCCCCAGCGAATCGGTCGGCTGACCGTGCTCGTGCGGCGGGGCGCGGCCCGCATCGCGTCGCAGCAGCGCCGCTAATTTCGGCTGTTCGGCCGGCTTATCGGGCGACGTCAAATGCGGCGCGGCCGACATGCTAATCGGATCCGGTTGCGGCCGTGGCAGCGCCAAATGCGGCTCGTCAATCACCGGCGTCGAGGGTGCGTCGGCCGCGGGCATCCGCTCGACGGCCACGTCCGTTTCCATCGGCACCGGATGCAGTTGTTGGGACGTCTCGCTCGCAGGCGAGTCCTGCAGGGCGCCCAGCGGTTGCAGGACCTGGTCCGTCTGCCGCTGGGCCGGCGCCTGCCGCCACATCAGCATTAAACTTTGGCTAGCCAGCAGGGCGACGACGAACATCGCGACTTTCGCGTGTTTGGAAAACCACTGGCGCGTATCCTGCCAAACACGATCCAGCGCAGGCAGACCTTGCGGCTCGAAAAATTCGCTTTTCAAGTCGTCGGGCATTTCCACCGACGCCGCTGCCGGCACCCTGGCGGCCGAGTCTCGCGGGCTGGAAGCTGCCGGCTGGCTGGAGGGCTGCTGGCTGGAAGCCGGTTGCCAGGCGGGCGGTTCGACGGCCGGCTGCCGGGCGACGCGCAAGTCGGGCAGGCGCGCCAGCACGTGCGGAATGCTATTGGCGCCAGACGGCTTAGGCCCGCTCGCCGCCCTTTGCCAATCGCCCGCAGCGGGCGGTGTGCCGGTCGTCGCATTGGCTGCCGTTTGCATCACTAGGCTTCCGTTCTTGGCTCATGGACAGGCAAACCGACCGCGCGCTTGCGCAATCACTCGGTCTGGTGGCCCGCTAAACTCATCGGGTTCCGAATGTATCAATCTTGAGTCCAGTGCCTTTGGTAAGGCCACTCCCCCGTCCGCGGGGCGCGCGGGCTACGACACGCGCCACCAGCCGGATTGGCGATCTAACGGATGGATCGAAAATGACTTGCACGCTGCTGGCACCCGTCTGCTGGCTTGAAGCCCTCGGGAGGCGGTGGCATACTGGGATCCGGCCCTACAAGTGCTACGGGCATAAAGACTTTCGTAGCCCGCCTAAGAAAAAAGTCACTTCGTCCCGAAACCTCGCGGCCCCGCGCATGGCTACAGCCAATCGAATCGATGCACCCACCGTGCTGGAACGCTTGCTCGAGCAGCGCGTGCTGATCCTTGACGGCGCGATGGGCACGATGATCCAGGCCCTGAAGTTTACGGAGCAGGATTATCGCGGCGCGCAGTTCGCCGATCATCCGCACGATCTGAAGGGCTGCAACGATCTGCTGGCGATCACCCAGTCGGAATCCATCGAAACCATTCACCGCCAATACTTCGAGGCGGGCGCCGACATCGTCGAGACCAACACCTTCAATGCCAACTCGATTTCGATGGCCGACTACGGCCTCGAGTCGCAGGTGCGGGCCATCAACCTGGCCGCGGCTGCCTGCGCCCGCCGCGCGGCCGAAACGGTCGGCGCGCTCGATTCCGATCGGCCGCGCTTCGTGGCCGGGTCCATCGGGCCCACCAACCGCACGGCCTCGCTCTCGCCCGATGTTAACGATCCTGGCTTTCGGGCCGTAACGTACGACCAACTCGTGGCATCCTATTACGAACAGGTGGCGGCCCTGGTCGATGGCGGCGTCGACATTCTGATGCCGGAAACCACCTTCGATACGCTCAACCTCAGGGCTTGCCTGTTTGCCATCGACAAGTATTTCGAGGACGAGGATCTGCGGCTGCCGATTATGGTTTCGGTCACCATCACCGATCGCAGCGGCCGCACCCTGTCGGGCCAGACGCTCGAAGCTTTTTGGACCTCGATCTCGCATGCCCGGCTGCTGAGCGTCGGCATCAACTGCGCCTTTGGGCCCGAACTGATGCGGCCCTATGTGGAAGAGCTGGCCAGGATCGCGCCGGTCTACATCAGTTGCCATCCGAATGCCGGCTTACCGAACGCCTTTGGCGGCTATGACGAGACGCCCGCGCAGATGGCCCACACGCTGGCCGAGTTTGCCGACAATGGCTGGCTGAATATCGTCGGCCGCTGCTGCGGCACCAAACCCGAGCACATTGCGGCCATTGCCGAGGCGGTGGCGGCGAAAAAACCGCGCAAGCGGCCGCACGTGGCCGGGGTCACGCGCTTGAGCGGCCTGGAGACGCTGGCGATTACGCCCGAGAGCAACTTCATCATGATCGGCGAGCGGACTAACGTGACCGGCTCGAAGAAGTTCGCCCGACTGATCCTGAACAACCAGTTCGAAGACGCCGTGGCCGTGGCCCGGGCCCAGGTCGAGGCGGGGGCCAACGTCGTCGACGTGAACATGGACGAGGCGTTGCTCGACGGCGAGGCTTCGATGACGCGGTTCCTGAACCTGCTGGCCACGGAGCCCGACGTGGCCC
>DATCFX010000225.1:0-1520 GCA_036509275.1 Pirellulales bacterium
CGATCCGCCGGCGGACCGATTCGAGTGCGCCCTCCGCCTTGATGCGGTCGCCTTTGACCCGCTCGCAGTGTTGCACGGCGGCTTTTCGGGCCGGTTCGACCTGCTGCAACTGCTCATCGAGTTGGCTGCCGTTGAGCGTATGGCTGTCGCGTTGCCTACGCAGGTTCTCGATTTCTTCCAGGCATTTTTCGACCGCTGCCAGGTCGCGCTGCGAAGTTTCGGCCAGTTTGGAGCACTTGGCGCGAGCGCCCTCGGCTTCCTGCTGACGTTTTTGCAGCGCCTGCCGCGTCTTGCGCAGCACCTTGGCCTGCTCTAATTGCGGACCCAGCCCGGCGGCTTCGCGATCCAGTCTGAGGATGTTTCGCCGCAGTTCGTCGACTTTTGCAAGCTGGCTTTTGACGGTGGCCAGCTCTTCGCGCTTTCGCTGCCGCTGTTGCCGCAGTTCGTAAGCGAGCGTGCCCGAGAGGGCGCTCTCGACGAGCGGCTGCTTGAGCTGTTTGCTGAGCTGTTCATCACGCGCGGCGCCGATCCGCTTGCGCAGCTGCTCGAGCCGCGGGCTGGGCATGATCGTGCCGTCTTTGCCGATCGAGAGTGCCGCGCAGGCGGCAACCGGCAGCGACTCGGCCAGATAGGCGTAGCTCTGGCTCTGGTCAGACCAATCGAGCCCTGGCATGGCGTGCGAGTTGGCCAGCAGGTCGCGAAGCTTTTCTTCAGCCTGCGCGTCGCGAAAAGTCCGCTCGCCGCCTTGCGGATCGCAGACCTTCAGCGTGCATTGCCGATGGTCCTTTTTGCCGGACACCGTCTTGGTGATGGTCACGCGCGACGGGCCGATCAACAGCTCCAGTTCGACGGTCGGCCGAGCGTTGGGATTGTTCACCGGGGCGATGAAGTCGATGTTGTCGTTCTTCTGCTTCCGGGCCGTGTGGTCCCAATACAGGGCCTTATGGATCGCCTCGACGATCGTGCTCTTGCCGGCTTCGTTTTCGCCCCGCAGGATGTTCAAACCAGGCTGGAGCATCAGCTCCCGGGCGGAGGTCGAACGCCAGTCGCTGATTTTGATCCGCACGATGTTCATGCTGGCGACTCCTGCTTCAGCTCGCGATAGTACAGTGCGAGTGCCTCGCGGCAAACGTCCGGGCGCGAGGCCAGGCCGGCGATCAGCAGTTGGGCATCGCCCTCGGCGGCCGCCGGTTGCGCAGGCTGTTGCAAGGCCTCGAGCACTTCGCGTTCCGCCTTGCCCAACTCCAAGGCGTCGAAGTCGGCACGGCTTGGCTCGCGATACAGGCTGCCGAGCTGCGCGTCGACGCCCAGAAACCGCTCGTCGAGCCCGGCGGCCCAAGCGGCGAAATCCAGAAAATCGCTCTCGTTGAGCGCGCCGGAGACTTCGAGCTTCAGCAGCACGTCGCCGGGATCTGGAAACGCTTCGATCTTCTGCTGCAACGGACCGTAGCCCCCTTCCGGCGACAGAACCTCGTTGACGACAATCGGCCGCATTTTGCCTACGCGATGCGGCGAAACTC
>DATCFX010000226.1:0-1196 GCA_036509275.1 Pirellulales bacterium
CGAGCCTCACGGCCGTGCTGGCCGTACACTACTCGAAGCTGGGCGATCGCCGCCGGGCGATGATCTGCCTGGTCGCCACCGCGCTGTTGGGCCTGACCTTCCTGGGCCTCAAGGGGTTGGAATACTACGACGACTACGTCGACAAGTTGATTCCTGGCTGGAGCTTTGACGACAGCCAGTGGGTGCGGGAAGAAGGGCTCAAGCCGGTGCAGGTGCCGCACGTCAAGCTGTTTTTGCTGTTCTACTGGATCATGACCGGCCTGCACGGCCTGCACGTGATCATCGGCATCATCGCCATGCTCGTGATGTTCGAACTGACGCGCCGCAATCACTTCTCGCCGGTCTATTATTCTCCGATCGACGTGACCGCGCTGTATTGGCATTTTATCGACATCGTCTGGATCTTCCTCTTACCAACTCTTTATCTGATGGGCACCCATAAGTAGCAGTCGCACTCGGTATGCCGTAGCCGCCACACGCGTTGTTTTCTTTACAGAAGATTAGCCGCAAGTTCCGGGAACCGCTTTCCATGTCCGAACGTGTCACATCGGTCGCCGTGTACGTCGTCGTGTTCGCCGCACTGGTGGCCTTGACGATCCTGACCGTCGGCGTGTCGTTCATTTCGCTCGGGGGCGTATGGCACGTCGTCGTTGGCATGGGCATTGCGCTGATCAAGGGCTCGCTGGTCGTGTTGTTTTTCATGCACGCTGTCCACAGCCCGCGGATCACGTGGCTCGTGATCGGCGCGGCCATCATCTGGCTGGGAATACTGGTGGTGCTGACTTTGTCCGATTACATGACGCGCGGGCTGATCCCGCATTTGCCGGGGCATTGACGATCATGAAACCTCTGCCTTACATCGAAAGCCCGCCGCTGGCCTTGGGTCTGATGTCGCTGATCCTGGGCAGCGTCGGTTCGTTGCTATTCTTTCTGCCGATTCTGGGGGCGCCGCTCTCGGCGATCGGCCTGCTGATTGGTCTGGCCGGCTTCGCCAAAGGCATCGGCCGCGACGTCGAGGGCGTGCGCTGGTCTCTGGGCGGCATCGTAGTCTGCGTCATGGGTCTGACGATCGCCGTGGCCGTCGACTACGCTCCCGAGGGCTACATCGAAAGCCGCTCGGTGCCCGCGATGTGGCAACAGTCCCCCGACCGCCCCTACGTGCCCCCGCCGGCCGAAAGCCGGCTGCCGAAATAGTG
>DATCFX010000227.1:0-3005 GCA_036509275.1 Pirellulales bacterium
CAGCAGCAGGGCCGAAAGCTGCTCGTCGGACCAGTTTCCGCGCATGATCTGGTCGATCGCCGCCGACATTTCGGCTTGGCCCAGGTCTTCGCCTGCTTCGACTCGGCTGATCCACGCTGCGATCATTGCACGCCTGCCAGACCCTGGCTGTTCCGCTGAAAGTCCCCCCATTTTACGCTGCCAAGTGCCTACCTGGTATCCACGCGCCAGCGCCAAAGGTGGCCCGCATGACGCCAGGGGTTCTTTTGGCGGGCAAAAAGGACTAGAATCGCTCGAAATTTGCCGCAACTCGTGACTCGGAAAGACCCGCGATGCCCCGGAAGATAATCCTCGACGTCGACCCCGGAATCGATGATGCAGTGGCCCTGACCATGGCCTTGTTCGATCCGCGGCTGGAAGTGGTGGCCGTGACGGCCGTGGCCGGGAACGTGCCGGCCGAGCAGGCCACGCGCAACGTGCAGGCCATTATCGAGCAGTTGGATCCGCCACGCTGGCCGCGGATCGGCGCTGCCACCGAGCCAGAGCGGGCCCCGGCGATCGATTCGCGCCACTTGTTCGGAAACGACGGGCTGGGCAATGCGAATTTCCAGGTGGCCGAGTTGCACCACCAGCATCCTTCGGAAAAAGTCATTACCGACGAAGTTCGGGCCGCCCCCGACATGATCACGATCGTGGCCCTGGGGCCGCTCACCAATATTGCCCAGGCCCTGCGCCGCGATCCGACGCTGGCCGGCCAGATCGGGCAGTTGGTGATTATGGGCGGGGCCATCAAGGCGCCGGGCAATGCTTCGCCGGTGGCCGAATTCAATATCTTCTGCGACCCCGCGGCCGCCCGCGCCGTGTTCCGCTCGCGAACCACGAAGACGCTGGTGCCGCTGGATGTGACCAACCAGGTGGTCATGAGCTTCGGCCACCTCGAACAGTTGCCCGACGAGCAAACCGCGGCCGGCCGTTTCCTGCGCAAGATTTTGCCCTATGCCTTCCGCACGCATCGCCAACTCTTGGGCATCGAAGGCATTCACCTGCACGACGCCGTGGCGCTGGTGGCGGCCACGGATCCGGAGCTGTTCGGCATGCAGCCGATGGCCGGCGACGTGGAGACCGCCGGCGACCTGACCACCGGGGCCACGATCTTCGATCGCCGCCACGCGCCCCAATGGCGCCACAACATGGACGTTGCCAGCGAGCTGGATGCCCCCGCCGTGATCGAAGCCATCATGCGCGGCCTGCGGGCCGCCGGACGCTAAGGATCGACCGCAAAATAACTTCGGTTTTTTCCCGGCCCCTCACCCTGCCTCTCCCGCAAGGGGAGAGGGGTTCGCGGAGAAGTTATTTCGCGTTCGATCCTTAGGGATCGACCGCCTTACCGCGGCGGCGGGACGTAGCTGGCTTGTTGCTGCGGCGGCCGACTGCCGACCTTGACGTTCATCTGGACGGGATGCCGGTTGCGGTAGATCAGGACCGGCACTTCGGCGCCCACCTCGGTAAAGCTGATGATGTTCACCAGGTGCGTGTCGTCGTCGACGCGCACGCCGTTGAAGCGCGCGATCACGTCGCCCACCTGCAATTGCGCCCGTTCGGCCGGCGAGTCGGCCTTGACCTCGACAATTCGGGCACCCAGCTTGCGCGGCAGGCCTAGCTCCAGGGCCTGGACGCCGGTGAACTTCGAGTCCAGCGAGACCCCCAGGTACGCCCGATTGACGCTACCGTGGTCGATCAACTGCCGGGCAATGACCATCACCAGGTTGACGGGGATGCTGAAGCCGATGCCTTCGTTGCCGCCCGAGTTGCTGGCGATGGCGGTGTTGATGCCGATCACCTCGCCGCGCAAGTTGATCAGCGGACCGCCGCTGTTGCCCGGGTTAATGGCGGCGTCGGTCTGCATGAAATCCTGGTAGCGCACGCCCCCGTCGCCCAATTCCAGGTCGCGGCGTCCCTTGGCGCTAATAATGCCGTAGGTCACCGAGTGGCTCAGGCCGAAGGGACTGCCGACGGCCAATACGAAATCGCCGATCTCGACTTTGTCGCTATTGCCCAGTCGGGCCGGCACCAGGTGCGGCGCGCTGATGGACATGACGGCAATGTCCGTGTCCTGGTCGGCCCACACGTGCGTGGGCGGAACGACTTGCCCATCCGACATGCGGATTTTGATGTCGTGCAGTTGGGCATCGCGGATAACGTGGCGGTTGGTAAGCACGTAGAAGCTGTCTTTGAGCTCGATCACCACGCCCGAGCCGGCTTCTTCCACGGTCCGGCCGCGGCTGTAGCCTTTGGCTGCTTCGTGTTTTTCAGCCTCGATGTGCACGACCGTGGGGCTGACGAGCTTGACGACCGTCTTGAGAATGCGACGCTGGCGGTCGATCTCGTCCACTTCGTGCGAGAGCGCCGCGTACAAGGCGTTGCGCTGCTCGGGCGAGAGTTCGGCTTCGAAGCCCGAGTCGCCGATGGCTTGAGCCTGCGCCCGGGATCCGGGCACTCCGATCAAGCCGACCAGGCACAAGACTAAAACAATCCCTTGCGGCGCACCCGGTAGGGCAGCACCAGGCAGCGAGCGCATCGCGGCAACTCCTTGGCGATACAACGAAGCACAAGGCGCCGCGAGAACGCACGATCTTTCGCAGCCAGCACGGTAACACGCCCGCGGCGCCTGACCAGCATTGTGCGCGCTGGCCGCCTGCGAATCAAGAAACGTCGATCTCCAAGTCATTGATCGACAACTCGGCATCGCCACTGCCGTTGTCGACCAGCCGGCCCCAGTCGGCGTCGTTGCCGTGCGCCGCGCCGTAGCGCTCGCTCTCGCGTTGGCATTCGATGCACAACGTGGCGTACGGCAAGGCGTTGAGCCGCGCCATTGGAATCCGCGTGGCGCATCCTTCGCAGACGCCGTAATGGCCAGTCCGCATGCGTTCCAGGGCATTCTCAATGCTGGCCAACTCGCGACTTTCGACTTCGGCTAATTGCGAATTAATTTCGTCCTGGGCCGAATCGAGGGCAAAATCCACGAC
>DATCFX010000228.1:0-4175 GCA_036509275.1 Pirellulales bacterium
GCAAGCCGTAACGGGCTAATGTCGCCGTGAGCGCTTGCGCCTGCCGATCATCGAGTTTGGCGAACCATTGGGCGGCGGGCATGGGGGGCTGCGCGGCGGCCGGCTTGTCGCGCGGCGGGTCGGCCAGCACGCCGATCAGTGCAATCTGTCGGCGCCGCAGCGACTCGATTAACTCCACCGCCCGGTGATGCCCGGCCGCATCGCCGGTCGCCAGCCACAGCGGCACTTTCACCCAGCCCACGCGGGCTTCTTCCAATAGCCGCAGCCTCCGCGTCGACAGCGCCGCATCGTCCAGTGCCGGCAGCGACCAGCCGAAATCGCCCGCCGGGCTCGACGGCAGCACGTCGATCACCGCCAGCGGGACCCGGCGCGCGTCGACCGCGTGCCCGTGGGCCATGCGCGAAACGCACAGGCAATAAAAGCCCGGCCGCTCGAAACGCCGCTGCCAGAGCCACGACCAGCTTTCAGCCTGGCCCCTGCTGGGCAGGGCCTCGATCGCCTGCGGGGGCTCAGCGGCCGGCTGGCGATAGTCTTCCAACGTCAGCGTGAATTGCGGGCGCTGGGCCGCACCGGTCACCACGCACGAAACCGAAACATCCTGGCCGGCCGAGTACAGGTGCAGGGCATCGGGCGTTGTCAGTTCGACGAGCGGCACGCGGACCACGCGCAGCGCGTCGAAGTAAGCCGTGCCGCGCAGATCGAATTCGGCAAACGGATCGCCGGCTTGCGACTGGAGGTGCAACCCGACGACGCCCCAGTGCGCCGTGCCGGCCGGCAGCGGCCCGATGCGCACGCTGGTCCAGGGCCTGCTGCGGCCGACGACCTTCGAGCGCACTTGTTCGAGTTGCCGGCCGTGGCGGTCGAGCAACGTCAGCGACACAAAGGCCGCGTCGTGTTCCAGCCCCGCGGTGCGCAGTTGCGCCTCGACGAAATAGGCGTAGTGGCCTTCGAGCGGCACACGGGGCGAGTGCAGCTCGGCCGCCCCGCCATCCAGGTCGATGCGCAGGCAGGTGCGGCCGGTCGCCGCCTCGCCGGCCAGCCGGATCGGCAGATAGTGCGGGAACTGGGCGTCCGAGCGCCGCGACCAGCCGCCGGGGACGCCCTCGGCATTGAGTTTGTCGGTGGACTCGAAGTCGCAGGCAAACACCTGCACCTCGTCCGGATCGGTCGTGGGATCACCGGCCGCCGGCAGAACCGTTACAATCATCAAGCTCATGAGCAGATGCATCATGTTCAGACTGCCGCGAGCTGTTGCCGGGGGTTTGCACACCGCGCTAAACTCAATACAAACAGTATCGGCGGCCGGCCGCATGCGGCTTGGGAGGCAGGCTTGCTCGCCGATACGATCCACCGCAAAAACCCCCGAGGTGTTGATGCCGGCGCTCAAGCTTGCAGTGTCTTTGCGAGGGCTACGGCTGCCGCTGAAAAAAGCGCTCGCCGCGGCCGCGCAGCTCGGCGTGCAGGCCGTCGAAATCGACGGCCGCGGCGAAGTCAACCCGCAGGACATCACCCAGACCGGCGTGCGGCAGATCAAGAAACTGTGCGAAGACCTGCGGCTCGGCGTGTCGGCGGTCGAGTTTCGCACCCGCCGCGGATACTACGCGACCGCCGAGCTCTCGCGCCGGGTCGAAGCGACCAAGGCCGCCATGAAGCTGGCCGCCGCCTTGGGAGCCCGGTTCGTGGTAAATCAGATTGGCCGCGTGCCCGATGACGAAGGCGGCCCGGACTGGCAGACGCTCGTGCAAGTGCTGGCCGACCTGGGCGCTTATGGGCAGCATATCGGCGCATTGCTGGCCGCGGAAACCGGCAGCGAGGATGCCCCGCGGCTGCGCAAGCTGCTCGATGCGCTGCCGGCCGGCGCGCTGGTCGTGACGCTCAACCCGGGCAACCTGATCATCAACGGCTTTGCACCGCTGGATGCCGTCGAGCTGCTGGCCAACGAAATTGCCTACGTGCGTGCCAAGGACGGCGTGCGCGATTTGGCCCAGGGGCGCGGGATCGAGGTGCAGTTGGGACGCGGCAGCGCCGACTTTCCGGCACTCCTGGGGGCGCTGGAGCAGCGCGGCTATCGGGGTCCGATCTGTGTCGCCGGCGAGCCGGGCGCCGATCCGCTCGAAGTCTTTGGCCAGGCGGTGGAATATCTACGCAGTCTTTGAAGTGCGGCCTCTGGAAAAATCATGCCCGACCGCCGCGGTATAATGTGATGAAGCCCACGGACCGCGGTCCGTGGGTTGTGGAGCAGCCGGCCGATTGGCCGGCGGCGCGAAATGCCGGCTGTTGATCCGAGTCAACTTTTTTCAAGACGAAGGAACGCTCATGAACGCAAACCGCGCTGGTTGGATGCTTGTAGTGTGTTTGCTGACGGCCTCGACTGTGCGCGGCGACGACACGCCGCCGTTGCCGCCGCCCACGCCTGTGCCGAGTCAGGCCACGCTCGAAAAACGCTTCGAGCAGAAAATGTCGGGCGTGACGATGGCCGGAACCTTCACCGTCTCGGGCCGCGAAGACGGCAAGGGACCCAAGGAAGAAAAGTACACCATTACCGCCGTCAAGAAGTTGAATGACGATTTCTGGCTGTTTACGGCCCGCATTCAATACGGCAAGCACGACGCGACCTTGGCCCTGCCGCTGGAAGTGAAGTGGGCGGGCGATACGCCGGTCATTATGCTTACCAACTACTCCGTAGCGGGTTTCGGCACCTTTACCTGCCGCATCCTGCTGTACGACGATCACTACGCCGGCACCTGGAGCGGCGGCAACAACGGCGGCAACATGTTCGGCCGCCTCACGCGTGCCGACGACCAAAAAGCCGACAGTGATCAGAACGACTGACCGTGCCGGCCGGTGGGACGCGTCGTAGCGGAAGTCGTGAGACTTCCGACGGACCTCTCTGCCAGTGGCTTCGGAATTCTTACGAATTCCGCTACCGCTACGGGACGACGGGTAATCCGCGCTAGCTTGCCGGTAAATTACCGCCGGCCGCCGCCAGCGCGGCCAGCGCAAGCGCTGCGGTCTCGACGCGCAGCGTCCGCGGCCCGAGCGAAACCGGCTGCCAGCCGGCTGCAGCCGCCAGCGCGCATTCGGCCGGCGTAAGGCCGCCCTCGGGCCCAACGGCGATTAGCAACTCGGCCGGCGGAGTTGCCCGCAACTTGCCGAGCGCCTCGCCGGCGGGCTGCGCGGCCCCGGGGTCGGCCAGCCAGCCGAGACTGCCGGCCGGCGGCGGTTGGACAAAATCGGACCAAGCGCAGGCCGCCGGGATCTCCATCAAGCGGTTGCGGCCGCACTGCTTCGAAGCTTCGATCACGCCTCGTCGCAGCCGCTCGAGCGCTTTGTCTCCTGGCTGGGCCACCGAGCGCTCGGTCTCCAGCGGCACCAGCCGCGTGATGCCCAATTCGACCGCCTTCTCCACCAACCACGCCTGGCGATCGCCCTTGGGCAGCGCCACGCCCAGCACGCAGCGCAGCGGCAGCTCGCGGTCGACCGACCGGCACTCGAGGATTCGCAGCTCCACCTCGCTGCGACTGAGGGCTGCGACCTCCGCCAGCCATTCCCGGCCGCTGCCATCGAACAGCAGCACCTGGTCGCCGGGCCTGGCCCGCATGACGTGCAGCAAGTGATGTGCTTCGCTGCCTGCCAGCAGCGCCGTTTCGCTATCGCTGCTGACATGGGCGAAGAAGCGCTGGCTCATCGATCGCGATCAATCGCTGGAGGCGGCAGGGGGGAAGATCAAGTTGTCGTGACGATTGTACCGAATAGATAAGCGAGGCGCCAGTTCGGCGGCGCCGCGTGGCCCCTGAAGGCCTTGATCCAGAGCACGCTGCGCGGAGCGGTGGAAAAAAGCATGCATCACGAACATTGGGGCCTGCGCGACGCGCCGTTCGATCCGCATCAGCATCCGCGCTGGTTCTATGGCAACCCGGTACACGACGAGGCCCTGGCCCGGCTGCACTATCTGCTCGACAGCCGCCGGCGGCTGGGACTGCTGTTGGGCGAGTCGGGCTGCGGCAAATCGCTGGTCCTGCGGATGCTGGCCCATCAGTTGCGAAGCACTTCGGCGCAAGTGGCGCTGATCAGCCTGTGGGCCGTCGAGCCGGAAGAACTGTTGGAAAAGCTGGCCCTGGCCTGGGGACTCGACCCGGCGCCGGGCGAGAGTTGCTCGCGGCTCTGGCGCCGGC
>DATCFX010000229.1:0-1407 GCA_036509275.1 Pirellulales bacterium
TGTCAGTTGTCAGTTGTCAGTTGTCAGTTGTCAGTTGTCAGTTGTCAGTTGTCAGTTGTCAGTTGTCAGTTGTCAGTTGTCAGTTGTCAGTTGTCAGTTGTCAGTGGCGGCCACGCTACGGACCATGGACCACGGACACAGGACTACCCCGCCAATTCCGCCAGGTCCGCCGTCAGCGCCGCCAGGTCGAAGCCGCTGGGTGCCTGGCCGCTCTGTTCGATCCAATCCTGGCTGACGATGCCCCAGGCCTCGTCGCAGTAGGTATCCAAAAAGGACCACGTCATGCGCTGCAGCGCGCCCCAGGTGACGCAGGTCAGGCCGCGCTGGTCGTAATCGACGACATACACCGCGTGGCCGCCCCAACTGCCGGGCTGATACTGCGGCAGCATGTGTGCCAGCCAAGGCGCCACCGGCGCGCTCCACACCTGTTGGTTCTGGGCCGAAAGCGGTAGCGACAGGCCGATATACACGCCGCCAAAGAGCCACAAGCCTTCTTGGACCTGCTGATGATTGCGTGGCTCCAGCGCCACGAACGCGCCGATCTTGTGGCCGGCAATGCCGTTGGCGCGCCAATAATTGAGCACGTCCAATTCGACGCAACCGTTGTCGCCCGCGCCGGTCGCGGGATCGTAGCCGCTGACGGCCGAGTAAGCCGCCAAGATCTGGTCGTCGGTGGGCGTAAACTCCGCTCCGGCATTGGCGGTCCAGGCTTCGATCTGATGGCCCGGGCCGGCAATGGCGCAGTCGCCCAGCCGATCGTTGAGCATCATCGGCCAGCTCGCCACTTTGCCGCTCCAGGCGCAAGACGCCGGCGGTTGCGGCAACTGGTCGCGCACATAGTTGGCGAAGTGCAGTGTGCGTCGATCGTGCCGCGGCGGCAGCTTACCCAGCTTGCGAGATGGAATGGATGTCTGCACGAGTGGTCTCCGGCAAGGTGGTGAGTGATCAGTGGTCAGTGGTCGGCGCCCCGCTTTCGCGCGGGGTGAGCTGCCGCTACGTGCCGGTCTGGTTGAACGCGGCGATGATGGCTTGGATCAGGCTGATTAACTGCGGCAGGGCGTTGATAATCGGCCCAAGGTTGATCGCCACGCGCGGTCCGCCAGCGGAATCGGCCGTGGAACTGGAAACCAGCGGGCAGTCGTCGAGCCAGGGAACGACGAGATCGCCGGCCGTTTTCAGGGCAGCCCAAAAGTCGTTGAGATTACCGGCGGCCCGCAGCGCTTCCAGGTCGCTGAGCAGTTGCGGCAATTGTTCGCTATGGCTGGCCAGCCATTGGGCCAGCGCTGCCAATTGGTTCGAATCGATCGCGGTGCTCATGAGCGGCGTTCCCCCTAGTTGATGATCCCGGCCGGCGATTGCCGGCCAGACCCGCCGGGCTATCCCTTGCAGGAGTTTTGCAGACGGTTT
>DATCFX010000230.1:0-2017 GCA_036509275.1 Pirellulales bacterium
CAGCGGGCGACCGCGATCAAGCGGCAAGCTGCCGGAAAACAGATCCAAAGCAACGACCGCTACGATCAGCAACCCCACGGGGACCAGCCACGGCACGTGGCGGGCCAGAAACGAAAGCTCCTCGACCGGCGCCCGAGACGTCGCCACGGGCAATCCCCATTGGCCCGTGCTGATGCCGGCGGCTTCGGCCAGCGCCAACAGGTCGGCGATCAACTCCGAGGGGGTCTGGTAGCGGCGGCGCGGATTCTTGGCCAGCATCCGCCGCACGACGTCGGACACTTGTGCCGGCAGCGACGAATTGAACTCGCGCGGGTCGGGCGGATCGTCGCTATTGTGCTGCAATAGCTTTTGCAGCACGGCGCCTTCAGGAAACGGCGGCCGGGCCGTCAGCATGTAGTACAGCGTGCAACCCAGCGAATAGATGTCGCTGCGCACGTCGGCCACGCGCGGGTCGCGGGCCTGCTCGGGCGAAATGTAGTCGAACGTGCCGAGCGTCACGCCGCTGGCCGTGAGATCCGCGCCGGCGGCATTCACCTGGTGCAGCCGGGCCAGGCCCATGTCCACCAGCTTGGCCCGCCCCTCGTCGGTGATCAGCACGTTCGAGGGCTTGATGTCGCGGTGTACGACGTCGCGGCTCGAAGCGTGATCCAGCGCGCGGGAGATTTGCATCGTGTAGCTGAGCGCTTCGGCCAGCGGCAGCGGTCCGCCGCGCTTTTCGACCAACTCGCGCAGGTTGACGCCTTCGATGAACTCGAAAACGATGTAATTCAGCCCCCGGTCTTCGCCGACGAAATACACCCGGGCGATGTTCTCGTGGTCGAGCCGAGCGGCCGATTGGGCTTCGTTTTGAAAGCGGCGCCGGGTTTCGTCGTCGGCCCCCTGGTCGCGGCTGAGAACTTTGAGCGCCACCTCGCGCCCCAGCATCGTATCGCGGGCCCGAAACACGGCCCCCATGCCGCCGCCGCCCACATATTCGATCAGCTCGAAGTGATTCAGGCGTTCGCCAGCCAGCAGCTTGCCCAACTCGTAAGAAGGCGACCCGCGCGAGGAGCCCGAAGCCGATCCGGGCGGCCGCTGCGTGATCACCGTGGCGTCGTCGGCCACGGGCGGCGGCGGCGCGGTTAGGCTCGCATCGATCGCCGATGGGGCCGGCCGCACTTCGGATTCAGGCAACTGCTGACTCGACACGATACAGAGGCTCGCCGGCCGCGTTGGGGACGGAAAAGTTGAAAACAGTCCAGCCGGCCCGCACAATGCAATTAGCGGGCGCGAGAAGCTACGGATAAGCCATTGCGGGCTAGCCTGCTCAATCCGTCGCAGCCATGTTCGGCAACGTCGGCGCTAGCCAATCAAGACGGCCGGCCTGCTTCTATTGTTGCAGCGGATCGCGGATGGGCGCGGCCGTCAAAGTTTGCGGAATCGCTATTTATGATATTTGAAGTGTGCGAGTTGGTCAATAAAGCGAATTGCCATTTGCACTTGCGGCACGCGCTCCCAACGCCGCCGGCTCAGTCCGGCCGCTGCCGCCAGGCGTCGGCCAACGGCCGAAGTAAGCCGATATCTGCCAGCAGGTTATCTTTGAGCCGGAGCTTTTGTTCCGGACTGGCCAGGGCCAACAGTTCGTGCTCTCGCAACGGCGTTTGGTCCCCAGCCCGGCCGCCGGAAAGCACGTCGGCCCAAAACAGCAGCCGGTCCCCGGCGTCGTAGTGTTTGATGACCCGACAGTCGAGCCAAGCCAGCACGTCGGGCAGAATCGGACTGCCGCCGGTGGCCGTCGTGGTCGCGACGCCGGATAGTTTGTCGTGGTCGCGGCCCGAACTGAGGCCGAAGCGCCAGACGTGGTCGATGTGCTGGCGAGCCAGCACATGGGCGGCAAAAGCCCCACTTTCGAGGATCAACTCGGCCGTGAAATGCGTGGGGGCAATGGCCGCCAGCACGACAGGCCGCCCGGCGTCGAGCGAGGCCTGCGACACCCAGGTGGCCACCAGCCCTCCGCGCCGCCGGCCGGCGGCCGCCG
>DATCFX010000231.1:0-4258 GCA_036509275.1 Pirellulales bacterium
GAGCCGTTCTCGACAGCTATAAACGACAAACCCTCGCACGGCCAGTCAGGGCCGCGCGAGGGTTGATCCTTAAGATCGAACGAAGAATAACTTCGGCCTTTTCACCCCCCCTGCCCTCTCCGCCTGGGGCGAGGAGTTTGCGGAGAAGTTATTTTTCGTTCGACCCTTAATAAAATGAGGGCCGGTCCCCGCGTATTTGCCGAGGACCGGCCCCCTGTCCAATCCGCATCGACGCTTAACGGTCGTTGCGAGCCACTTGGGCCACGTCAAAGTCAATCGTCAGTTGCTTGTTGTCTCCGCCGTTGAGCGAGACCGTCTGCTCTTTGCTGAGCAGTTGGCCATCGCGCTGGAGCTCAACACGCACGACGTAATCGTTCCACTTTTCGCCAGCGGCCAGCTTGGTCGTGGCGAACTCGCGGACCCCACCATTGAGCTGTGTGGGGTTGCCCGACAGATAAACCTTGGCGTGGGCCGGCACATGCAGCGTCAGGCTGGTGCGGACCGGCTCCTTGGCAATCTGGTTGTCGCCCTTGTCAAAGCTGAAATTGACGTTCGCGTTTTCGCCGGCCTTGAGCTTGATCGACTTGACGTCGGTTAGCGTCTTGCCGTCGCGAACGATCTCGGCCCGCAGCTCGTAGGTGTAGCTGTAGCCGGGCTCCAAGCCGTTGGAGACATAGCGGCGATAGGCGCCGGTGCTGCTCGTGGCCATGCCGTTGACGAACACCTTGGCTTCGCCGGGAACCTGTACATTGACGGTCGCGGCGCGGAAATCATTGGCGGGATTCAACTGCACGCCAGCCGGTTTCGGCGGCGCGGCGCCTCCCGGCATGGCCGGGCCGGGGGCCGGTGCAGCGGGCATCGTACCGGGCACCGCATTCGGAGAATTCATCATGGGCGCGGCATTGTTGTCAATGATTACGCCGTCCGAGCTGCCGTAGCCCGAAGTCCAGCCGTCGCTCGAACCGCCGCTGGAACCCCAACCGCCGGACGAACCACCGCTCGAACCCCAGCCGCCGGACGAACCACCGCTGGAGCCATGGCTGCCCCAGTTTGAGCGACGGTGGTGGTGGCCGAACAGGCCGCCACCCTGATTCCAACCGCCGGACGACCCGCCGCTGGAACCCCAACCGCCGCTCGAACCACCGCTGGAACCGCCGGACGAGCCACCGTACCAGCCGCCGCTGGAGCCGCCGCTGGAACCATAACCGCCGCTCGAACCGCCGCTCGAACCATAGCCGCCGCTCGAACCGCCGCCATGACGCCACCAGAAGGCGTTGGCCGATGAATCCATGCCAGCCAGTGCTACCACTGCCGATAGCGTGGCCAATGTCAGCTTGAAAAACGTACGTCGCATGTCTCTTGCTCCCCTGCTAATTTGGACCCGTGGTGCGGTTTGGACAACCGAAAACATACCAACACTAGCATGCGGTTCAAGGAACATGCGCAGTTTTTTTTGATCCCGAAGGATGCATAGTGTGTACACAATGGGTTAGAGGCGTAAATAATATGATAACACCCACCCGTGTAGGTGGTAAAGTGACCTTGGACTGGTCTGGCAAAGCGCAGTATGGTCTCGCCAACGCCCGCTTGACCTAGTTTTGTGACCGGCCGGCGGTCGACGAACTCCCTTCGAATTAGCGGCCACTACTCTTGCAATTTCAGACTTGGATCGCCCGTGCGCCCTGGGAACTGCCGCTGGCGGCAGCCGGATTGTTCGGCCTGAGTTTGGCCGGCATCGCGCGGGCTGCGGAGCTGGCCGGCAGTGGCGACCATTACTTCTCGCAACAGGTGATGTGGGTTGTGCTGGCGGCGGCAACGATGGCCGTGGTCACGCTGCCCAGCTACCGCGTCTTGGGGCGATGGAGCTACGGCCTGTTTGCCGTTGCGATCGGTTTGCTGGTGGCTGTGTACTTTTTTCCCGCGGTACACGGCGCTCATCGCTGGGTGCGTTTCGCCGGGCTGGGCTTTCAGCCCTCGGAGTTTGCGAAGCTGGCGTATGTACTGGCGCTGGCCCGCTGGTTGATGCACCGCGAGAATTACCGGCGGCTGCGTGGACTGATGTTGCCGTTGCTGCTGACGCTCGTGCCGCTGCTGCTGGTGCTGCGCGAACCCGACCTGGGGACCGCGCTGGTATTTTTGCCGTTGCTGTTCGTCGTGTTATTTGCGGCCGGCGCGCGGCGGCGCGATCTGGCGGCGTTGTTCGCCTGCGGCCTGGCGCTGTTGCCGCTGGTATGGTCGCAGATGAGTTTGGAGCAGCGGTCCCGGGTCACCTCTTTGGTCGAACAATCGGCGCCCGGCGAAAAGCCCACGGCCGACGGCTACCAATTGCACCAGGCCAAGCAATTGCTGGCGCTGGGCGGCGTGTGGGGTAGCGTTTGCACGGGCGCCGCCCCCGACGATCGGGCCGTCTACCATTTGCCCGAATCGCATACCGATTTCATCTTCTCGGTGATCGGCGAGCGTTTCGGCTGGGGCGGCATGCTGGGGTTGTTCGCTCTGTATGGAATCATCGTGTGGCGGGCTTGCCGCATCGCCGGTCGGACGCGCGAGCCGTTTGGCCGGCTGGTGGCCGTGGGAATCGGCGCCCTGTTTGCCGTGCAGGTGCTGGTGAATATCGGCATGACGGTGGGCTTGCTGCCCGTCACCGGCTTGTCGCTGCCGCTGGTCAGCTATGGCGGCTCGGGACTGCTGGCCCACGCGCTGGCGTTGGGGCTGCTGTGGAACGTCGGCTTGCGGCCCGGCTACGAAGTTACGCCCGAGCCGTTCCGCTTTCGAGCGGCAGGCAGCAATGCCCGCGACGGGCGGTCGCGGCTGTATGCCGCGAATGTCCGCTAGCCGCTTTTGGCGGAGATGTGCAGGTCATCGACGCTCAGTTCGCCGATGCCGCCCAGCAGGCCGATGCGGACGATGGCGTGCGTGGCCTTGGGCGGCACGCGGAGCACGGCGTGTTCTGGCTGCCAATCGAAGCTCCCGCGCCAGGGGCCGATGCCCCGATCGCCAACGACGTTCTGCTTGTCGTCGTAAAACACGATCATCAGCATCGGCAATTGCTGGGTGTTTTGGCCGGGGCCCAGGCGGTCGCCCTTGACGCGCACCGAAACGTCCAGTGCCTGGACTTTGCGGCCGTCGATTGCAAAAGCCTGCAACGCCTGCGAGCCCCGCCCCGGCTCCTGGTTCGCGAAGCGCACGTAGCGCTCGCCATCGGGCGCCAGCTTATCGCTGACCACCTCGGCCTGCCGCACATAGTGCCAGCCCTTGGGAATGACCAGGTCGCCTTCCTTGGCGAGCTCCTCGAAGCTGCCGTTGACGATGCCTGGCTTGAGCGGGTCGGGCTTGAGCTTGCGCTGCTCTTCGGCGGTGCCGGTCATGGGCACGAACAGCGTCGGCCGCAAGGCTTCGGAGACCAGCTTGCCGTCCTGCTTGCGAAACAAATACAGCGTTTGCTGATAGCGCTGGCCCAAGGGCACGACCAGCCGCCCCCCTTCGCGCAACTGATCCACCAGCGCTTGCGGCACGTTTTCTGGCGAGCAGGTGACGATGATTTTGTCGAACGGCGCTTTGTCCGGCCAGCCTTGGTAGCCGTCGCCGATTTTCGTGAACACGTTGGTGTATCCCAGCCGTTTGAGCGTGCGCGCGGCATGCCGGCCCAGCGGCTCCTTAATTTCGATGGAATACACCTCCTTGACCAACGGGCTGAGCACGGCCGCCTGGTAACCGCTGCCGGTGCCGATCTCCAGCACCTTGTCGCTGGGCTTGGGTTCGAGCTGCTCGGTCATGTAGGCCACGATAAACGGCGGCGAAATGGTCTGCCCTTCACCGATCGGCAAGGCCATGTCGAAGTAGGCCATCGGCCGATCCTTGTAAACGACGAATTCGTGCCGGGGCGTGGCGCGCATGGCCGCGATCACGCGCGGGTCCTTGATGCCCGCGCCGACAATCTCGCTGTCGACCATTTGCCGCCGGGCTTCCACAGCCGAAACCGTGTCGGGCGGAGCTTTGGCTTGGGCGGCCGGAGCCGACGCCAGCGCGGCCAGTGTCGCGAGTAACAACGCAATGCCGCGCAGGTGCATGGTAGATTCCCAGTTTTTTTGGGGTTCACAAAGCCGCGACCGGTGGTCGCGGACCGCGTCGAGTCGCCCGACTTCATTTATGGTTCATCCGGCTAAAGCGCGCGCGGGCTTGAAAAAAAGCGGACATGCTGGTTCTGTCTGGAGTTGTGAAAACGGCTTCAGACAGGAGACTCCAGCATGTCCACGAG
>DATCFX010000232.1:0-7156 GCA_036509275.1 Pirellulales bacterium
ATGGTCATGCTGTACCTCGCCTTCCGCTCGCTGCTGGATGCGGTGCTGGTGTTCTCCAACGTCGTGGCGCTGTCGATGGGCGGGGTCTGGGCGCTGCTGCTCACGCGCACGAATTTCAGCATCTCGGCGGCCGTGGGCTTCATCTCGATCTTCGGCGTCGCGATCATGGACGGCTTGCTGATGATCTCGTACTTCAATCAGCTCCGCTACCAGGGCCTGCCGCTGCACGATGCGATCATGCAAGGCGCCGAAAAGCGGGTCCGTCCCGTGATGATGACGGCGCTGACAGCCATCTTCGGGCTATTGCCAGCGGCCTTGAGCCACAAGATCGGCGCCCAGACGCAGCGGCCGCTGGCCATTGTCGTCGTGGGCGGCATGATCAGCACCCTGTTTCTCACGCGCTATCTCATGCCCGTGCTCTATAGCTTCTACGGCCATCGCCCGCCCAGCGAAGAATCCGGCCGCATGGCGCATTAACGGAAGTGAAAAGTGAAAAGTGGGCGGGGCGTTACGCCAAGCTTCACTTAGGATCGACCGAAAAATAACTTCTCCGCAACCCCTCTCCCCTTGCGGGAGAGGGCAGGGTGAGGGGCCGGGAAAACCGGAAGTTATTTTTCGGTCGATCCTTAATCAAGTCGCGCGGCCGATGGCGACGGGATGCGCGTTTAATTTTCCGCCGGCCGACTTCCAGTGGTAGCCGAGGATGCGGCCGCCGGGATCGGTATCCAGCCAGATGATGCCGCTGCCCAGGCCGGTCGTGCCTTTCGGCCGGGTGTCCGATCCGTGCGGCGTGGCGGTCGAGTCGAGAATGCGAATGCGCCACTGGCCGGGCCGTTCGAGCACCGGCGACTCGGCGACGATCATCACGTGCCCGGTGTTCTCGCCCTTTTTGTGTTCCTCTTTCCACCAGGCGATCACGTCGCCGGGCCGCGCGTCTGATACCTGGCCGATCGCCCTCCAACCGGCAATTCGGCCTTGCTCGGCCGCGGCAAAGGCCGCATAAAAATCCTCGGCCAGCGGCCGCTTGCGGCCCGCTTTGCGCAGCGGAATCACGGCCACGTGCTGGGGCGAAACGGCCGCCAGCACCGTGGCCACAAAGCCCGAACAATCCACCTCGCACACGCCGCGCTGCGGATCGATCTTGGTCTGATGGCTGTAGGAAGAAGTGGGAAATGCCGCGAGCATGTGCCGCGCCTGGCCGACGATCCGCTCGCCCAGGCTCGACTGGGTTCCTTTCGGCGGCGCATCTTTTCCGGCCCGCGCGGCGGTCGATGGTTTGGCTGCCGCAGGCTCCTTGGCCGCAGCCGGCATTACCGCCAACCGCCCAGCCGCCGCCGCAACGGCGACGAACCACCACCTGGCGTGAGTGTTCGACTGCATGTTCCCTTCCCCAAGCAGCAGGCAAGCTCCGCGTGCCGTCGCGTTCCAAGACGCTTACGGATCGATCCTCATTTGCGCTTCTTATGGCCGAAGCTTTTTACGCGCTCGATTTCGGATGCGGGGATCGGCATGAGTTTTTTCATCGTGGCTTCGAATTCCTTCGCTTCGAGGCCAAACCATCTCGCTTCGGTCGGATACCGGATGTAGAAGTTCTGGCAAACGTAACAGAAGCTGCTTTCAAAGAGTAACGTCTCTCCCTCGAACACGCGCAGTCCATGAATCGGCAAATGGCAAAACGCGCCGCCTGGGTCTTTCGGTTGGCCGACGACCGCCATCAGCAGCGGCAGCAGTTCATCACGCTCGGCCGGCGTGAGCGTGCGATGCTTGAGGATTTTCGCCAGCGACTTGTAGGGCCGTATCGGAAAACGCTGGTTGTCTTCGTCGCCATCGAATCGGACGTCGTCGCCCGGGTCCGGCTTGAGCGAGTCGAACTCCAGTAGGAAGATCTCGATCTTGTCGGCCGTCTCGAGGGCCTTTGAGATATGTTGCCGAAACTCGGCTTTGAGTTGGTCGAGACCGTTTTCGAACTCTCGTTCGGCCGCTTGCAGCCGCTCGGCCGCAGCCTGCGACCGGGCGTCTTCGTCAGCGTGAGCGGCCGCCGCCAGAACGCTTACGGATGCCGCAAATACAATCGTGCAAACTCCGCATCGCATAGAGCCCGCCTTCATGGAGAGACCGACGCCCCTTGATCGCTCATCCAAAACATGGCCCTGCCAGCACCACGTTTATCAGCGGTCGTGGCTGCCGTCAATCGGTCGAGGCTCGGCGCCCTTTCTTGACGTACTTGCCGGTGGCGGGATCGAGCACGCGATCCGGCGAGAGATCGCCGCCGAATAGGCGGTGTAGATAGGCCTGCGTGTTGTGAGGAGCCGGAAACGAGCCGGCTTCGAAATGCACCTGCTCCAGCGGAAAAACTTCCGCCTGGTCGACCATCAATTGCCGGCCTTGGTGGTCCTTAGGGCAATGGATGCGCGAGAGCGGCAACATGTGCAGCCGGCCGCTGGGACGCTTTTCCATTTCGAAAATGTCGACGTACAGATTCGTGCGATGATCGAGCAGCCGCAGGAACGTCTTGCAGGGCCAAATCCGTGCCAGCCCGGGAATCAGCTTGTCGCACGACCAGAACTGCGAAATCTCGATCAACTCCACGCCGGGCGGAAACTGATCGCCCAGCGCCAAGGCACGCTCGTGGTCGTCGTGACAAATGGTCACGTCCAAGTCGTCGTCCCAGGGAATGAAACCGCGATGCCGGTACGCGCCCAGCAGGGTTCCCCAATCGAGCCAGTAAGGAATCCCGTTGGCCGAAAAAGCCTTGTCGAGTTCTTCCAGCAGCTCGAACAATCGCCGCTTGACGGCCGCGGGCACCAGCGACCGGCCGAACAGCGTCTGATAGTGGATGCGTTGCTGCCAACGCAGCTCGATGCCGATGCCGCACACGGCCGCCAGGACCACAAAGGCAAGCAAGGGAACCATTACGTCATCTCGAGAGCGGCTGAAAGTTGCGGCCAAAGTCTCGGAGTCAGGACGAGATCAACGGCTGGAAGTCATAAGCTCGTGCTGAAAAGTTCAGGCGGTCTGCCGCTGCGGGGCGCCCTGTGGCGAGGCCGGCGCCGCTCGGCGGCACATCCAGTGCCGCTCAAAGGCTTGAATCACGTTGTTATTGCGCGTGGAATCGGCGTTCTCGACGAAGCACAGGCCGTTGATCCACGACGCGCGCGTGGGCAGCGGCGGAAACAGGGCCGGAATGACCATCCGCGGCACGTCGCGCCGCGCCAAATGGCCGTTGAACCAAATATCGTCGACAAAAAAGGCATCGCGCGGATAGGCCGTGTAGTCGGTCAACTGGGGATCGAAGAAACGCGGCTGCACGAGAATGCCCCAGGTGCCCGTCACCACGTCGACGCGGCGGCAGCCCGGCAGGCTCGTGGCATACAGCGTCTGCGTTTCGCTCCAGTCCAACGAGGGCGGCAGTTCCCAACCCCGATATCCCAACGCGGCGTCGGGATATTGCCGGTGCCAACGCAGAAACGTCGAGACCATGTCGCGCGGATAAATGTTGTCGTCGTCCACGGCGATGATTAGCGTGTCGGGCGCCTCGCGCAGCACGGCCGGAATCAGCTTGGTCGCGGGACCCCAGTCGCGTCCGCACTCGAGCACGGTCACGGCCGAGCGGCCACGCAAAAAGTCGGGCACCCGGTAAGGACAGCCTTCGCGCTGGGAGGTGGACGGCACCGTCAGCAGCACTTCATCGGCCGGGTGGTCCTGATCGAGCAGCGAGTTGAGCACCGGCCGAATCCGCCCGATCCGGCTCGGCATCGTCGTCAGAGAAATCACGACCCGCTGGCGCGTGCGGCCAGACCGGGGCGCGCGCGGCCGCTCGCGCAGCGGTGCGGCGCACAAGCGTAGATAGCGTGCAGCCAGCAGCGGCAGCCGCGTGATGTGTTCAGCGGCGTAGCGGCCATAGGGTTCTGGAACGGACGAAAATAGGCTCACGCAATTCAATTCCCGGGCTATTGTGACGCCGGTATTATAGCGCAAGTCGTGATTTGGCGTGAGTCCGTTTCCGGCCGCTGGCCCGTGGCTTGCGGCGCGTCGATTCGGGGGATTCGCCTTCCCCCATCCACGATTTAGGGTTATTGATAGCTGCCGAAGCTGCACGTCCTAGCGATAAGTTTGTACACTGCAAACCTTTGGGCTGCGTCTGCGGGCGGCAAAGTCCGGCCGCCGCTCCATCGAGCACCACAACCGCACGGGTATTTTCGAGCGTGTCCATCGCCAGCGGCAAGCTACGGGTCGTTTACGAGCACAGCGCTGCATGGCTGCGTTCGCCCCTGGGCACGCGCTGCACCGCCTGGGGCCGGCGACTGATGTTCGCCGGCATTGTCGCCCTGCTGTGGTACCAACTCCGTGGCATCGGCTGGGGCGAAATCTGGCATAGCCTGCCCAGTGCGCCGCTGTTTTACCTGGCGTTCTTGGTGTTGTTCTGCCAGCAACCGCTGTTTTATACGCTGGCCTATCGGCTGAGCTGGACGTTTCGTTTCGGCGAAGGGCTGGCCGCACTGTTCAAGATGTGCGTCTACAACAACGACGTGCTGGGCAATCTCGGCGAAGTCTATTTGTATGTGTGGGCCGAAAAACGGCTCGGCCTCTCGCGGCTGGCCGTGCTGCGCACGATCAAGGACAACGCGATCCTGTCGTGGATCTGGGATACCGTCGTGACGCTGGCGCTGCCCGGCATGTTGGTGCTGACAGGGCAGATTGCCCCCGGGCTGCCGGTCAATCCAACCGAACGGACTCTGCTACTGGCTGGTCTGGTGGCGGCGGGCGTGCTGCTGGCCGGCGGCCTGGTATTGCACTGCAAGATCTTGGCGATGCCGCCGCGCCGCATGGCCGCCGTTTCGGCCGTCTATCTGGCGCGGCTCGTGCTGATGACGCTCGTGGTGATGGCGCAGTGGGCCGTGGTGCTGCCGGGTGTGCCGCTGACGAGTTGGTTCACGCTCGTGGCGCTGCGAAACCTGGTGAATTGGATCCCGCTGCTGCCTTCGAACGATCTGCTGTTTGTCGGCGCGGGCGTGTCGCTGGCCGAGCAGTTGGGAATTCCCGCTGCCCCGTTCGCGGGCATGCTGTTGATGACCAGCGCGCTGCAAAAACTGCTGAACGCCGCGTTGTTCACGGCGCTTTCGCTGGCCGACCGCAGGCATGCTTCGCCAGCCGAACCGGCCGCGGCGATCAACTAAGGATCGACCGAAAAATAACTTCTCCGCGGCCCCTCTCCCCTTGCGGGAGAGGGCAGGGTGAGGGCCTGGAAATACGGAAGGTATTTTTCGGGCGATTCTTAAGAGACGAGTCGCGACCGGGTGAGGGGATCGACGAGCGGCGTATTGAGGGGTTGTGGGTCGAGCGTCGGCGGCAAGACGTGGACCACGGCGCCGCCGACCCAGTTGCGCAGCCGGTCATAGTCGGCCTGATTGTCGATTTCGGTCCAAAAGCTGCCGGCCACGTCGTGGTGGTAGATCGGCTCTCCCTGAGGAATGTACGAGTAGAGCACGTCCTCCCACCAGTCGTTGAACCGCTGGGCCGCCAACAGTTGGTTCATCCGCTCGCGAAACTGGCCGATGAACGTCCGGTCGACGCGCACGATGCCGACGTGCTCGGCATCCGTCTCGGCCACCGACAGCGTCTTGCCGTGCCGGCAGATGCGGTCGCCGGCAAAACCAAAGCGATAGTCGGCCGTCTGCCGCCGCGTGCTGTCGGACAGCATGACCACCGACCGCGTCTCGGCGATTGCCATGTCCAGCACTTGCGGCTCGAAGAACAAGTCGCCGTTCATCAACAGCACGTCGCCTTCCAACTCGTCGCGGGCAAACCACAGCGAGGCCAGGCTGTTGGTAATGGAATAAAAGGGATTGTGATACAGGCGCGCCAGGCCGCCAAGTTCGGCCTCGATCAGTTCCGCACGGTAGCCGGTCACGACCGCAATGCGGCGCAAGCCCCGGCTGCGGCACAGGTCGACGTTGCGGCGAATCAAGGTTTCGCCCCCCGCCTTGATCAGGCACTTGGGCTTGTTGCCGGCAATGCCGTTGAGCCGAGAACCCACGCCGGCAGCCATCACAATGACGTTCATCACGTTCTCTTTAAGGGGTCACACGGCACGGGGTGACACTGCACGACACGGTGCTGCCCGACGGGGCGCTGCACGGCGGGGCGCTGCCGATGGTCTCGACGACGTCCGCCAAGGCAGCGAGCAACAAGTCCAGGTCGGCGAGGCTTTGCTCGCCGAAGTGCGCCACGCGAAAGACTGAAGTTTTCCAGGCGCCGCCATTGGGCGCCACCACCAGGCCGTGCTGCTCGGCCAGCTCGGCCACGACCGCTTCCGCCTGGATTCCGTCGCGGCAGCGCAGCGCCGTCAAGGCTTGCGAGGGACACCGCGAGAACAGCTCGAAGGGCAAGTCGCCGAGCCGGCTGCGAAAATGGCTGGCCCGCTGCGCGTGCAGCGCCATCCACGCCTCACGGCCCTGTTGCCGGATTTCGCGCAGCCGCTCCTCGAGTAGCAAAAACAAACCGATGGCCGGCGTGTAGGGCATCTGCCCCCGAACCTGGTTCCGCAAATACTCGGACAGGTCGAAGTACATCGAGCGGGGCCGCACCTTGGCCAACCGCTGGACGGCGCGCGGGCTGAGCGCCAAAAACGACAAGCCCGGCGGCAGCGCCAAGGCTTTTTGCGAGCTCAGCACGGCGGCATCCACGTGCCACCGATCCATGTGAAAGGCGTCGGCGCCGATGCTGCTGATCGCGTCGACCACGAACAGCACACCGTAGCGATCGGCCAGCTCGCCGCAAGCGGCCATGTCGTAGAGCGAGCCGGTCGACGTTTCGTGGGCCGTGGCCAGCAGCACGTCGTAGGCGCCGCTTTGCAGACGCGCTTCGAGCCGCTGGATGTCCAGCGGCATGCCCGGCGATACGGATAGCGAGTCCGATTGAATGCCATGAAAGGCGCAGAGCTCGCCCCAGCGATGGCCGAAGACTCCCGCGTCGATTACCAGTGCGCGATCGGCCGGTGCGACCAGGCTGGCAACTGCCGCTTCCATGGCCCCCGTGCCCGACGACGTGAGGATCACCACCTCGCCTTGGGTGTCGAACAAGACTTTGAGGCCGTCGAGAATCTCAAGCGTCGTCGCCGAGAAATCGGCCGTGCGGTTATACGGCAGCGGACGCT
>DATCFX010000233.1:0-1192 GCA_036509275.1 Pirellulales bacterium
GACCGCCGCCAGAAGCTCGTGGATTGGATGGCCGAGCCGAGCAACCCGATGTTCGCCGCCGCGATTTGCAATCGCTACTGGGCACATTTTCTCGGCCGCGGGCTGGTCGAGCCGCTGGACGACATGCGCGTCACGAATCCGCCCAGCAACCCGCCGCTGCTGGCGGCCTTGGCCGAAGATCTGGTCAAGCACCAGTTCGATCTCAAGCACCTGGTGCGCACGATTCTCAATTCCACCGCTTACCAACTCTCGTCGGACCCGACGCCCGACAATATCGACGACGAGCAGAACTACGCCCGGGCTTATCCGCGCCGCGTGATGGCCGAAGTGATTCTTGACGCGGTGTCGCAAGTGACCGGAACGGTCGAAAACTTTGGCGGCCTGCCCAAGGGCACGCGGGCAATTCAACTGCCGGACGAGTCGATCGGCTCGTATTTTCTCGACGTGTTTGGCCGGCCGCAGCGCGAAACGGCGTGCGAATGCGAACGCCCGCGCGAAGCGAACCTGGCCCAAGCGCTGCACATGCTCAACTCGGGCGAGTTGCAGAGCAAGGTGTCTGCCGGCAATGGCCGCGTTGCGCAGTTGATCAAGGACAAGAAGCCGGCCGACGAAGTGCTCGACGAAATATATCTGGCGGCCTTGTCGCGCTATCCGCGCGCTGCTGAGCGCCGCACCGTCCTGGCCTACGTGGCCGCGCAGCCCAGTGCCCGCCAGGCCTGGGAAGACCTGGTGTGGGCAATGTTCAATACCAAGGAATTTCTCTTCAATCATTGAGAGCCCCTCACCCCCGGCCCCTCTCCCACAAGGGGAGAGGGCATTTAAGGAGTTTGCCATGTTATCCGTCTTGGGCGACCGCTACGGAAAATGCGACGGCACCTCGCGCCGCGGCTTCCTGCAAGCCGGCGTGCTGGGGCTCACCGGCCTTTCGATGGCCGACGTGCTCCGCTGGCGCGCGGCCCAGGGCGCCGCGGGCAAGCCGGTCAAGGACACCTCCGTGATCCTGATCTGGAAGGGTGGCGGGCCGAGCCATTTGGATACCTGGGATCTCAAGCCCGCGGCCCCGGCCGAATTTCGCGGCGATTTCCAGCCGATCGCCAGCAGCGTGCCCGGCATCGACGTGTGCGAGTTGCTGCCGCAATCGGCTGCGCAAATGGACAAGTTTGCCATCGTCCGCTCGGTGACGCATCCGGAC
>DATCFX010000234.1:0-1136 GCA_036509275.1 Pirellulales bacterium
AGCATGGCATCGCGAATCGCCTCGCCTTCGAGCCGTCGCACATTCATCCGGTGCAGCAGGACGTTGTCCGGGTCAGCCCGTTCGGCCGCGTCATCGGCCGGCCGGCTGGACATCTGGTAGGTGCGCGAGAGCACGATTTCCCGGATGAGGCTTTTCAGCGACCAGCCCTGTTCATTCTCAAAATGGACGGCCAGCGAATCGAGCAATTCCCGATGCGACGGCGGCTGGCCGAGCACCCCGAAGTTGTCGACCGAGGGTACGATGCCGCGGCCGAAGAGATGATGCCACACGCGATTCACAATGACGCGGCCGGTCAGCGGATTTGTGGGATCAACGATGTGCCGGGCCAATTCCAGGCGTCCGCTGCCGTCCTTGATCTCCGGTTGATCGGGGCCGGCGATGGCTTCGAGAAAACGCCGCGGCACCTGCGCGCCGGGGTTTTTCGCCTGGCCGCGAACGAGCACGAATTCATTCGCGCCGCTGCCCTCAAACATGGCCGGCGCGGTGTGCGAATTCGGCTGGATGCGCGCCATCACTTTCGCCTGCTGGCTGAGCAGAGGCTGCGCGGCTGCGGCCAATTGCCGCCGCGCGGCGCTTCCCAAGGGCGCGAAGAGGTCAAGCTTGCGGACGAGCCAGTCGGCCAGGGGCGCATCCTTGCCGGCTTGATCGGCCCGGAGATTTTCGCACGCCGCGACGAGCACGCGCTGGGTCGCCTCCGCGAGGGCGGGCGGTAACGCAATCGCTGGATCCTGCAACGCCCCGAGCAGGCTCGCACTGCCGGTGTACGGGAGGGGCAGTCTTTCGCCCTGTTGCACGACCATCGCGACCGCAAAGTCCCCATGCTCGGCGGGGCAAAATTCCACATGCACCCGATGGCCGGTGTAAGACCGGAGCGAGTGCTCTACCCAGTGCCACTGGTCGTCCTCGAACTTCCACTTTAGGAGCAGCGCCCCATGCAGCGGGCCGGTGATGATGAGATGGGAATTGACCACCGCATAAGCGCAGCCGGAACCCTTGACCAGATAGTAAAGCCCGTCGCCCGTTACCGTCGTTTCCGGCGTGCGCAGGGTGTTTCCCGAGCGTTCCCACTCGCCGAGCTTGCCGAAATCGCGTTCCGAATCTTTCACCGCAAGCGC
>DATCFX010000235.1:0-1318 GCA_036509275.1 Pirellulales bacterium
CCTCTCCCCTTGCGGGAGAGGGCAGGGTGAGGGGCCGGGAAATACGGAAGTTATTTTTCGGGCGATCCTAAACGGGATATTCGACGGCCTGGCCGGTGGCCATCGCCTGGTTGGCCATCAGCACGGTGGCCGTGTCGCGTAGGCCTTCATGTACGTCGCACAGCGTTTGGCGATCGCCGCGGCGCACGTGATCGACGAACGATACCAACTCATCGCGCGTGTCGTCACCGATGAGGTTGTCGATTTCGATCGGCTGGCCGCGATGGGCCCAGGGGCTGTTGGCCAGCTTGAGCGTCTTGCCGGAGGTGATGATCGAGGCGCCCTGGTCAGCCTGCCGGTTTCCCCAAGCTACGTCCTCGCCGACAGCCTCGCGAAATAGCAGCCCCTTGCCGGAGGTCAGATACAGCGTGCCGCGCGTGCCCAGCACCAGCTCGGCGGCGCCTTCGTAGGCGTTGTTGCACAGCGACGAATACGTGACCCGCACGCAATACTTGCCGGCCGCCGAGCCGGCTTGGGCCGGAGCGGGCAATTCGTATTCGTAGATGCAGAACACGTTGTCGGCCACTTCCCGCCCGTCGCGCCAGTAGTCGATGCCGCCGCTGGCCAGCACCCTCCGGGGGCCAGTGCCCAGCAGCCAGTTGGCGACGTCCATCTGGTGGCTTCCCAACTCGGCCATCAATCCCTGCGAGCTGGCCCGATACAGCCGCCAATTCAGCCGCCGCTCCAGCGCGTTCCACCGCGGGTCGCTGCGCGCGACCGGCACGGGCCGTCGCCAGTTGTTGTGGCGATGCCACTGGCTCTTGATAGCCGTGATCTGCCCCAGCACGCCGGCCGCAACCATCGCCACGGCCTGCTGATAAATCGGATTGGCCCGGCGCTGCAAACCGACTTGGAACACGCGGCCGGAGGCTTCAACTTCGCTCACCAGCTTGCGCGCCTGCTCCTGGCTGTAGCACATGGTCTTTTCGCAGAACACGTGGCAGCCGGCGGCCAGCGCCGCACTGGCCACTTCGTAATGCAAGAACAGCGGCACGGCCACTACCACGGCCTGCGGCTTCAGCTCATCCAGCATGCGGCGGTAATCCGTAAACGTGCGCGCCTGCGGCCCGGCGTACTTCGCGCCGCGGGCCAGGTGCGGTGGGTAATCGTCGCACACGCCGACCAGGTCCACGCCGGCGATCGTCGACAGACTGCGGAGCAAATCACAACCGCGGCCGCCGGTGCCGACGATCGCCACGCGCACCGCGGACTGTGGCTCGGCGGCCGACGCGCGCTCGGCCGCCGCGACGAGTGCGGCGCCGGCCGTGGTGCGGATAAA
>DATCFX010000236.1:0-3409 GCA_036509275.1 Pirellulales bacterium
CACGGCCCGGCATTTTCAGCCGGAAGAGCGGCAACTCTTTCGCCGCCACATCCTCTGGACGCGGCTCGTGCAGCCGCGGCGCACGCTGCTGGCCGACGGCGAGACAGGCGACCTGTTGAGCTTTGTGCGCGCCTCGCGCGAGTTGCTGGTGCTCAAGCCCAACCGTGCCTACGGCGGCGAGGGCGTGCTCTTGGGGCATCTGCTCGACCCGCGGCAATGGGACGAAGCCGTGGACCGAGCGCTGGCCGCCCCCGAACCCTGGGTCGTGCAGCGGCTGGCGAATTTGTCGGTCAACGAATTTCCCGTGGTCGATGCGGACGGCAGTGTGCATATGGAGCCGTTCTACACGGTCATGGGTTTTGCTCCCACGAAGTACGGACTAGGGATCGTCGGCCGCGCATCGCAAAAGCAGGTGGTCAACGTCGCGCAGCGCGGCGGCATCTGCGCGGTGCTCGTGGGCCGGCCGCCGCGACGACTCGTAGGACCCGACGCCGCCGCGGTCCGGCCCGTGCCAGGCGTGTCATAAAGCCGCGACCGTTGGTCGCGTGTTCGGGCCGGGGGGACTTGCGTATTGAAGTCTTCTGGCTATGTTCGATTGACGGCAATTGGAGAAAAAAGAATCGCTCTAACCGTGTCCTAATGCAGGGCTAACATTCGCATGGTATCGATAGCAACCAACCCCATCGTTGAGTCGCCGCCGAGCCGCTACATGAGCCGAGAACGCATCCTCGTGGTCGATGACGAGGAAGATCTGCTCGAATTGTTGAACTACAACCTGACCAAGGAAGGTTACCGCGTGACCTGCGTGGCCTCGGGCGAACGGGCGCTCAAGGAAGCCCAACAGGAATTGCCTGATCTGATCGTGCTCGACCTGATGCTGCCGCGGGTCGATGGTCTGGAACTCTGCCGCATGCTGCGGGCCGACCCGCGCACGCGGCAGATCCCCATCATCATGCTCACGGCCAAGACCGAGGAATCGGACGTGGTGCGTGGGCTGGAAGTGGGTGCCGACGACTATGTCACCAAGCCGTTCAGCCCGCGCGTGCTGGTGGCCCGCATCAAGAGCCTGCTGCGGCGCAAACCGGCTTCCGGCCAGCAGGAAGACATCGTCGAAGCCCACGAGATCAAGATCGACGCCGGGCGGCACGAGGTCACGGTCGCCGGCGAGCCGCTGCAATTGACCTTTACGGAGTTTCGGCTGCTGCATTTTCTGGCGTCAAAGCCGGGCTGGGCGTTTACGCGGTCGCAGATTGTCGACGCCGTCAAGGGCGAAGACTATCCTGTAACCGAGCGGTCCGTCGATGTGCAGGTGACCGGCCTGCGGCGCAAGCTGGGCGATTACGGCCGCTATATCGAGACGGTGCGCGGGGTCGGTTACCGCTTCAAGAAATAGTGCATGCGCCGCAAACGGCTGCTCTGGCAGCTTTTTCCGTCTTACCTGCTGATCACGTTGGCGTCGTTGGTGGCGGTGGCGAGCCTGGCCTCCGTGGCGCTCGAGCGTACGTTCGTGGCCGCCATGCGCCACCACCTGCGCGAGCAGGCCGAAATCATCGACCGCCTGGCCGGCATCGATTTTACCGCCACTCCCTTGCACAGCGGAAACGAGCCCGGCTCGCCGGCGCCGCAGCCGGTTTGCGAACAGCTCCACGCGCTGACCGACATCCGCATCACGCTGATCGACGCCCACGGCAAAGTGCTGTGCGACAGCCTCAAAACTGCGCCCCTGGACGACCACTCCGACCGGCCGGAAGTGCGCGAGGCGCTCGCCGGCCGAGTGGGATCGTCGACGCGTTATAGCTCGACCCTGGAATCCGATCTGCTCTACGTGGCGATTCCCGCTCGCCGCGGCGGGCGCGTGGTGGGCGTGGTGCGGGCCGCCGTGCCGCTGGCGGCAATCGCTCGCGATACCAGGGCCTTTCGCACCGCCGTGATCATTGGTGGACTGGTGATCGCCCTGCTGGCCGCGGGCGTGAGTTGGCTAGTGGCGCGGCGCATCAGCCGGCCGCTGGAAGAAATGCGGCGTGGGGCCCAGCGTTTTGCCGGCGGCGAACTGCGGCACAAAATCGCCCTGCCCGACAGCGAAGAAACCGCCGCCCTGGCCGAAGCGCTCAACGAAATGGCCGAGCAAACGCGGCAGCGCATGCTGGCGATGACGCGGCAAACCAACGAGCAGCAGGCCGTGCTCGCTAGCATGGTCGAGGGGGTGCTGGCCGTGGATCCCGAGTATCACATCATCAGCATGAATCGGGCCGCCACGACGCTGCTCGGCAACCCGCCGGGCGACAGTGCCGGGCGAAGCCTGCACGAGGTGGTCCGCAACGCGGAGCTGCGCCGGCTGATCAACCACACGCTGCTGTCGGCCGCGCCGGTCGAGGCCGACATCGTGATGCGCGGCGATCCCGACCGCGTGTTGCAAGCCCACGGCACGGCCCTGCGCGACGCCCAGGAGCGCGGCATTGGCGCCGTGATCGTGCTCAACGACGTGACGCGCTATCGACAATTGGAAAGCATGCGCCGTGACTTTGTGGCCAATGTCTCGCATGAGTTGAAAACGCCGATTACGTCGATCAAGGGTTTTATCGAAACGCTGCTGGACGGAGCGCTGGACAACCGCGACGAGGCGCAGCGGTTCCTGCAAATCATCGCCAAGCAGTCCGACCGCCTGAACGGCATCATCGAAGACTTGCTCAACCTGTCCAAGATCGAGCAAAGCGAAGAGTCGGGCGACGTGGCGCTGGAGACTACTCGGCTGCGCAGCCTGCTGGAGGCGGCCTGCCACGACTGCCAGGCCACGGCCGACCAGCGGCAGGTCCGCGTGCAACTGGATTGCAGCGCCGAGGTCGAAGCCAAAATCAACCCGCCGCTGATGGAGCAGGCCGTAGTCAACTTGCTGCAAAACGCCATCAAGTACAGCGACCAGGGGGGCGAAGTCCAACTCCGCGCTGCGCCCGACAACGGCGAAGTCGTGATCAGCGTCAGCGACCGCGGTTGCGGCATTCCCTCGGAACACCTGTCACGCATCTTCGAGCGCTTTTATCGCGTGGATCGGGCCCGCAGCCGCAAACTGGGCGGCACCGGCCTGGGGCTCTCGATCGTCAAGCACATTGTGCAAGCCCATCACGGCAGCGTGCTAGTCGAGAGCAAGCCCGGCGAAGGCAGCACCTTCTCGATTCGCATCCCGGGGTGAATCGCTTCAAAAAGCCGCGACCGCTGGTCGCGTTCTTCGTGCGTTGGCGCTTGCGCGCGGTCCCCCGCGACCACTGGTCGCGGCTTTGTGGGCGCCGATTCAATACTTCAGCGGCGGGCGGCCCTCAATCGCGCGGCGATGGGCCTCGAGATAACAGTCCCGCGCCAGGCGATCGGCTTCGGCCGGCAGGAGAAACTGGCTGGAAAAGCCCGGCACCACCGG
>DATCFX010000237.1:0-1840 GCA_036509275.1 Pirellulales bacterium
GGCGATGAACTCCTTGCTGAAAATCCCGCCGAGGATGTACGCGCAGCCCAGCGCGCCGGCCAACAGCGTGGTAGCGTATCCCAGCGTGATGCAGACCACGTGGGTGCCGAGCCAGAACTGCGTGTCGAGCACGGCCTGCAACACGACCAAAGTATCGCCGTCGGTGGCCAGGCGATGGGCGACAAACAGCGTCGCGGCGCCGATCACGGACGAGACCAGGTTGCCGATGCCCAGCCGATAGATCAGCTCCAGCACAATGCCCAGCAGCACGCAGCCCCAGCCGATGAACACGGCCGAAGAGTACAGGTTCGTCACCGGCGGCCGGCCGGAAAGATCGATGCGAATCAGCAAGGCCAGCGTGTGGACGACCAGCGTCGAGATAATCAGCCACAGCGCGGCCCGCTCCAGCGGCCGGTTCCAGGCCAGAAAGCCGACAACGGTGAGCACAAAGGCGAACAGGTACAGCCACATGCAGTAGTAGAACGGGGCCCAGTGGTTGAAGAAGCCTTCGAGTTGCGGCTTGCCCGGCAGCGAAAGGTTGAACAGGGCCAGATCGAGCGATTGCCGGGCCGCGTAATCGCGCGGAGGATGGGCATTCAACATGGCCTGGTAAGCGGCCACCTCGTGGTTGAATTCCGCCGGCTTATCGAGTTCGTACGCAGCAAAGATCCGCTCCAAAGCCACGGCGGCCTTGTTTTCCGGTTTTTGCCGCGCGCGGTCGATGAAAAATTTCGCCGTGGCGCTCACGTAAGGCAGCCACCCGCCCTCGGCATCGGCGTCGGGTACGGCACGCGGCATCTGTCCCAGCGGGCCGGTGGCGTTGGCCGTGAGAATCAGTTGATTCACGAGCGCTTCGGCGGCTTTGGGATCCTTGTGCAACGCTTCCAGGTTCGGCGGATCGAACGTTTGGAATGACCTGACAAGCACCATGTAGGCATGGCTCTGGTTTTGCAAATGCCGGAGCTTGCGCTGAAATTCGTTCAGTTCCTTGGTTTTACGCCCCTGAATGAGCGCTAGCTGGCGCTCGAATTCGTTGATGTTGGCACGCAGCTCGTTGACGCTGTACAGATGGTTCTCGCGGCGCGGCAGACGCAGCACGTCGAGCACCTCGGGATGATCGATGCGAAAGACTTCGTAGTCGCCGTCGCGACCCGCGATCACGTCCAGCAGCCAGCGGATGGCGGGCTGCTTGTCGCCCTGCTTGTCTTTGAACTCCTGGCGGCCGCCGGTGAGGATTTGCAGCGTGTTGATGGCCAGCGTATCGAAGGGTTTGACGCGGCCCTCGTAAACCAGCGGCAGCTTGCCGAATTCGTACAAGTCCATCTTTCCGGCCGGATGATGCACGATGGCCTTGCTCGCCAGCCAGCCCATGCAGCCCAGCACGATCAGCGCCGGCACCAGCCGGGCCAACAGCGATTCAGTGGGCCTGGCAGCGGACTTGCCCGACGCTGGGCCACGCGATTTCGATCGGCCGAAGAGTCGCGCGAACGGCGCGGAGACCAGGCTCAGGCCAGGAATGGTGAAGATCGAGTACATGCCCGCGCGCGAGGCGGCATCGCCGCCCGTCGTGCGACGCAGAAACCGCAGCAGCGTGACCCCGAAATGGGCCAGCATGCCGGTGGCCACTATCATGCAGGCCACGTAGGGGATCATCCAGCCGCGATTGCTCACGACCGACAGCGTCGTGGTTTCCTCGCCCGTCTTCGGGTCCTGGTGATAGCCGCTTTGATAGAACGTCTCGTCGGCGAAGCGCAGCGGATTGTTCATCCACGTGTGGACTTCCTTGTCGATCCCGCGCGAAGGGTCGATCAGCCGCAGCTCCGAGGCGTAGCTCCGCGGC
>DATCFX010000238.1:0-3300 GCA_036509275.1 Pirellulales bacterium
CGCGGCTTTATGACGGCGTTGGCGGGCCGGCGGCTTTGGCGGCTTCCATCTCGCGGCGAATTTCGTTCATGGGCTCGATCACTTCGTCGACGCTGTCCTTGAACAAGTCGCCGATCAGCAGGTCGGTGAGATGGCCCTTGAAGTGCGGGTACTTGCGGACGAAGCGGCCGAAGCTGAAGCCGTCGTAGAATTCGCACACCAGCCGCCGCATGCGCTCCATGCCCTGCTCGAAGCCCGGGCTCCACTTGCCCAATTGCTCGGCCGACAGATCGCCGAGTGCCAGGCCTTCGTTGATCGCGTCGGCGGCCAGTTGGCCGCTTTTGAGCGCCAACAGCACGCCGGAAGAATAGAGCGGATCGAGAAATCCGAAGGCGTCGCCGACTAAGACCCAGCCCGGCCCCGCGGCGCGCGTCGAGCGGTAGGAGTAATCCTTGGTGGCATAATAATCGGTCACGCGGCGGCCCATCGACACCCGCCGCTTGGTCTCGGGCGAGAGGTCGAGTTCCTGTTGGTAGATCGCTTCGTGATCGCCACGGCCTTTTTCGAACAGATAATCGAACTCCGCCACCACGCCCACGCTCACAATATTGTTGTGCAGCGGGATATACCAGAACCAGCCCTTTCGATCCTTGGTGAGCAGCACCAGCGTGGCGCCCGCGTCCTCTCCCTGGTCGCGGTACGCGCCTTCGAAATACGTCCACAGGGCGCCCTTTTTGAGTTGCGGGTCGACCACGCGAGTCTTGAAGCGGCTGGCGATCAGGGCGCTCTGGCCGCTGGCATCGACGACCACACGAGCACGCACCTCGCGCTGCGAGCCGTCTTCGCACTGCACGCGCACGCCCACGGCCCGCTCGCCTTCGAACAGCACTTCGAGCACCCGGACGCCCTCGTGGGCTTCGACGCCGTGCTCGCGGGCGTTATCGAGCAGCATCTGGTCGAACTCGCTGCGCACGACCTGCCAGGTTTGCGAACACTCGTGTGGCTTGTGCTGGGTAAAGTAGAACGGCTCGGAGAGCTTGCCGCTGGAACCGACGAATTGCACGCTGTGTTTTTTGACGAAGTGGCTGGCCTTCATCTTTTCGAGCATGCCCAGCCGCTTGAGGACCCAGTAGGTTTCGGGAATCAGCGATTCGCCGATATGGAAGCGGGGAAAGTGCTCGCGCTCGAAAAGCTGCACCTTGTGGCCGGCATCGGCGATGAGCGTCGAGACGGTCGAGCCGGCGGGCCCGCCGCCAATCACGATCACGTCGGGCCCGACAGCACCGCCTGTTTTGTTGTCAGTTCCGGAGTGGGTGTCGATCATAGGGAAAAACCTCGGTTACATTCGCCGTGCAATGAATTATTTCCAACTGCTGCCGTCCGGCTCGTGCGGAGCGCGGGCGGCACGCAGCAACTCGACAAGCTGCCGCAACTGGCCGGCCCGCAGATGACCCAACTGTCGGGCGTGGCAGTCCCGCACCGACTCATCGAGCCGGTCCAGCAGCGCGAGCCCCCCGTGCGTGAGTCCGACCCGCACCGTACGCCGATTGTCGGCCGGCCGCACGCGGCAGATCAACTGCCGCTGCTCGAGCTTGTCGAGCATGCGGGTAATGTCAGGCGCGCGCGACACCAGCCGGGCGGCCAGGGCCAGCGTCGGCAAGGTATCCGGATACACGCCGCGCAATAAGCGGAGCACGTTGTACTGCTGGGGCGTGAGATCGTGTTCGCCGAACAGCGCATCCTCGGCCGCGCGCAGGCGGTCGTAGGTGCGCCATAAGTTCAAAAACGCCTCTTGCTCGAGCGAATCGAAACGCCGAGCGCGGCGGGCAGCAGTGGTCAGCGGGGCGGTCATGCCTGGATGATACTGCGTCAGACAATCGTTGTCCAGACAATTGTTTGCGCGCCGATTCGCCGAGCCTGGTGTTCGAAGCACCGCCGGGCGAATTCGCCGGCGGGCAGGCCGGGGGCCACGACATGCGATGTCCCGGCGGCGGCGATTTGCGCGTCGGATATCTTGGGGCTGACGGCCGAGCTTCAGCAGGACGTGCCAGTAATCAGTCGGGCGATGCGCTGGGGATCGAGTTCGCGCAGCGAAATGACGCGGCAATCGGCCGCCGCCAGGCTGGCGCCATCGTGCCCCGTGCTGATCAGGCCGATGGCGGTCATCTCGGCGGCCTGGGCTGCGGCGATGCCGGCCGCGGCATCCTCGACCACGGCGCAATGATCGGCCGGCACGTCGATTTTTTTGGCGGCCAGCAGAAACACTTGCGGATCGGGCTTGCCGCGCGAAACCTCCTGGCCGGTGACCACGCCGCGAAACGCCACACGGCGGCCAAGCGCGTCGAGCACGAGTTCCACGTTTTCGGGCGGGCCGGAAGAACCCACGGCCAGCGCAAATCCCGCGCCGGCCAGTGAGTCAATCAGCTCGACCGCGCCATCCATGATCGGCACGTGCCGGCCAAGGATCGCGCGATACGCGGCCTCTTTGCGCCGATCGAGTTCGGCAATTTCCGCCGGCTCAAGCGCGTGGCGCCCCCACAACTCGGCGATGATCTCGCGGCTCGTGCGCCCGAACGTGCGGCGAAAGTCGTGTTCGCTGAGATCGTAGCCCTGCTCAGCCGCTACTTGCCGCCAGCTTTGGAAATGGGCCGCGTACGAATCGACCAGCACGCCATCGACATCGAAGATCACGCCGTACATGTGGTGCAATACTGAAGGAGGAATGCGGAATGATGAATGGGACGCGCCGGCGACGGGAACGCAATAAAGCGGCCGCGGATCAACGCAGATGAACGCGGACTTGAAAAAGATCCGCGTTCATCCGCGTGTATCCGCGGCGATTGACCTCGTCTGATGTTTCAGCGTAAGGATCGCCCAAAAATAACTTCCGTATTTCCCGGCCCCTCACCCTGCCCTCTCCCGCAAGGGGAGTGGGGCCGCGGAGAGGTTATTTTGGGTCAATCCTAACGCTTTACAACTGTCTCAATAGACGCCATAGCCACTGTACACGGCCGTGCCAGGATATCCGCCGCCGTACGCGCCGAAATTCGAATATCCGTAGGCCGGGGAGGAGTAGGCCGCGCCGTAGCCGTTCCCATACCCTGGGTATCCATAACCGTACCCGCTGCCGGGATAGCCATAACCGTAACCGTAGCTCGGGTAGCCGTACCCATATCCGCCGTACCCGTAGCCGCCATAGCCGTAGGGGATGCCGATCCCGATGCCCAGGCCTAGCCCATAGCCACCGTAGTAACCGCCGTAGCCACCGTATCCGCCGTAGCCACCGTATCCGCCGTAGCCACCGTAGCCGCCACCATAACC
>DATCFX010000239.1:0-5668 GCA_036509275.1 Pirellulales bacterium
GAAGCCCGAGCCGATGGTCACCGCGCCGCTGAGATCCAAGGTTTGCGTGCCGGCCGTGCCCGTGAGCGAACTGATCGTGCCGCTGCTGGCGCCGTTGCTATACATGAACTGGCCGCCGGCGGGCCCCGCGGCCGCGTACGGCAAGATGTCCTGGAAGCCGCTGTTGCTCTGATAGTTGACGTAGGTGTTGTTCGTGGCATCGACGATCCACACCGGCGCCAGGCCGCCGTTGCTGGTGCCGGCGCCGCCAGTGGTGGTGCCGGCGTTGGTCAGGTTCGAGGCATCGGTCACGACCAGCCGGTCGTAACTGCTCGGATTGGACGTCGGCAGGCCCAGGATATTGACGGCGGCGACTGCGGCGGTGGTCGTCACGATCGCCAGGGTGCCGTTGTTGGCGCGCACGAGGCTGGCCACCGTTAATTGGGCCGAACCGGCGCCGGTGGCCCGATCCACCTGGAGGGTCGAGGCCTTGTCGACGGTCAATACGCCCACCGTCTCGATCGTCTGCAAGCTGGCGTTGCCGCGGACTTCCAGCGTGCCGCCGTTGAGATCCAGCGGCGCGTTGTCGCCCCAGCGGCCGTTGTCGCCCGCGCCCAGATAGTTGCTGGCGCTGTAATCGAGTTCGATGATGCCGCCCGGACGCAGGATGATGTCGTTCGTGTTCTGGCCGGGGTTCGTCTGGCTGGCGAACGTGCCGGTCGGCTGCTGGGCATACATGGTGCCGAAGACTTCGACGTCGCCGGTGCCCAGGGGCGTATTGCTGCCCGCCGCGGCGCCGCCGGTGTAAATCACCAGCCCACTGCTCCGGTTGAGCAGTGTGCCGCCGGTGTAGTTATTCGAGTTTTCGATGTACACTGTGCCAGCCCCGTTGCTCACGGTCGCCACGTTGTAGAGCGGCGAACCGATCTCCAACAGGTTGTCGCCCGTCAGCACGTTGTCGGGTCCCACGAACTGGAAACTGCCGCCGCCGCCCAGGCGGTAAATGTTGCCCACACCCGCACCCAGCGTGGGGGCCAGGTATTCGGCCGTCACGCCGCCGCCGGCGCCCAACAACATGCTGCCGTTGCCGATCGTCGACATGTCGATGGGCTGGTTATAGGTCGGCGTGTCGATTTGCAGCGACGCGCCGTAGATCGAATTCGTCAACGCTGAGCCGAAGACCGTGGCGGGATCGAAGCTGTCGTTGTCGACCGCCACCGCGCCGAAGCTATTGACCGCGCTTAGCACGGTCAACGAACTGGTGCCGGCCACGCTGCCCGGGCCGGCCACGCGCAAC
Organism: Pirellulales bacterium; assembly: GCA_036509275.1. GTDB lineage: Bacteria > Planctomycetota > Planctomycetia > Pirellulales > PNKZ01 > DATATB01. The sequence goes on from DATCFX010000239.1 coordinate 1,277, forward strand.
GCCGCGGCTGGATTGATCTGCACCGGCCCGCTGCCCAGCGGCGTGCCCGTGGTGGCCGTCACCTGCAACGTGCCGGCGACGACGTACGTGCCGCCGGAGTAGGTGTTGTTGCTGGAATCGATCGTCATCGTGCCGGTGCCGAGCTTGACCAGGGCGGTGCCCGCCCCGCCGTCGGTGATGTTGGCGCTGGCGTTGATCTCGAGCACGCCGCTGGGCGCGGCCGTGGTGGTGTTGAACGCGGCGTAATTGCCGGACAAGTTGAGCGCGCCGCCCACGTTCAGCGAGTAACTATTGGCGCCGGTGATGGTGAGCGTTTCCTCGCCGATGTTCAGAATGCCCACCTGGATATTGTGGGCGACGCTGGACACGACGCCGTCGCTCTGCACGTTGACCGTGCTGGGGCCCTGCACGTCGAGCGTGATGCCGTCGGTGTTTTGATTGCCGATAATCAGAATCCCCTTGGGACCGCCGCCGTCGGAGCGGATATCGAGGACGCCGCCGTACATGCTCACGTCGCCAGGCAGCGTATTGTTGTAGCCGCCCAGCGCGTAGGGATTGAGCACCTGCAACGTGCCCTGGGTGATCACCGTGCCGCCGGTGTACGTGTTATCACCGGCCAGGGTGTCGTTGGCGTTTTGCCCACCCAGAATCAATGTTCCCGCCCCCGATTTTTCCAAGGCCACGGTCCCCACGCCGTCCATGATCTGGCCCGCGAACGTCGTGCCGGTGGTCAATTCGCTAGTAAAGGTCAGCGCCGAGCCGTTGGCGACGGCGCTGCCGTTGGCGCTAATATCAATGCTGGTGGGCGAGACGATTTGCGTGATGTATGCATTGGCCGGCACCCCCGTTCCGCTCACCAGTTCGCCGACGTAGAGCCCGACCGTGCTGGACAATCCGCTGATCAACCCGCTGGTGGTGCCGGTCACGTTGCCGTTCATGATCACCGGCGCCGCTCCGCTTACGGCAGCGGTCACGCCGCCGTTGATCGCCAGCAGGCTGGGCGTGGCGCTCGAGTTGGTGACGATGCCGCCGCCGGTGGTGAAGCCATTGGACAGCGAAACCACGGCCACGCGCTGGCCCGCCAGGTCGAGCGTACCGGTATCGTTGAGCACCAGCGACATGCGCTGCGGAACGCTGGCCGAACTGGCGAAGCTGATCGAGCCCTGCTGCACCATCACGGTGCCCAGCAGGGCGTTGTTCGTGCCGCTGAAGTTCAACGCACCGGGCCCGAACTTGGTGAAGTTCGTGGCCGTCACCGTACCCGAGAGCGTCGCGGCGTTGGCCACGTAGACCAGTGCCTCGCCCGCCGCCGAACCGTTGGGCACCGTGGCCAGGCCGCTCTGCACCGTCGAATCGCCGAAGATCAGGTTCGAGCTGATCGTGGGATCGATGCCGTTGATCAGCAGGCCGCCGGAGGTCACCACGTCGCCCCGCGTGCTCTGGATGGCCAACGTGCCGCCCGAAATGTCGTCGGCCGTTTGCAAGCCGTACACGGCGGTCGTGCCCAAGAGGGTTTGCGGATTGCCCGCGGCGATCGAGACGATCGACGTATCCGTGCTCCCGGCCAGATCGGACAGCGTCGGGCCGGCGTAGGGCACGAAGCCCTGCGCCTGGTTGCCGTAGGTCACAAAGCTGGCGTTGCCGCTGGCGTCGGCGCTGACGATCGCCGGAGAGACGATGCCGTTGTTGTTCAGGGTCGAGAGCTGGTACGAGGTGCTGAGCCCCAGCACGTTGGCCGCCAGCAGGTTCTCGCCGGTGACGCCAGTCACGCCTAATTGGCCGTTGACCGCCTGAATGACCAGCGTGCCCTGGCCGACGCGGTCGAGGTTCGTGACGTTCAGCTGCGTGGCGTTGGTGGCATTGTCTTCGAGGCTCACCACGCCGCCGGCGGCAAAGTTGATGGTCGCGGCGCTGACCGCGTAATTCGCGTTGGCCACGGCCGGCTGGAACAGGCTGAGCGTGCCGCCGTTGAGCGAGATTGTAGCGCTGGGATCAAACGGCAGCGTCCCGGCAAACGTCAGCGGCGTGTTGGTTTCGGCGGCACTGGCAGTGCCGCTAAACGTGATCGCGGTCGCCGACGTGATGCTGGCAATCGTAGCGCCGACCGGAATGCCCGCGCCGGACAGCGCCTCGCCGATAAACAGCCCGGACGTGCTGGCCAGCCCCGTGACCGTGTTCTTGGCACTCACCAAAGTGCCCGTTTCGACGAGGCCCGAATAGGCCGGCGTGGCGGCAAACGTGCCGCCGCCGCTGATGGCGAAATTCGTCAGGCCGCCGAACGTCAGCGGGGTGGCCGTCGAGGCGGTGGCGTTGGCGCTGATCGTAATGCCGGTCGTCGACGTGATGGCGATAATCGTGGCACCGATCGGAATGCCCGAGCCCGAAATCGGTTCGCCGACAAACAGCGAGCCGGTATCGGCCAGGGCGGTGATCGTGTTCTTGCCGCTGGCCGGCGTGCCCGATTCCACGATCACCGCGTTATTGGCCGCGGCCAGCAACGTGCCCTGGCCCGCCTTGGTGAGCAGGCCGTCGGTGCCGTTGGCCAGCATGCCAGCCTGCGTAAAGGTCTGGCCGGCCGCCACGTCGATGGTGCCCGACTGGTTCAAGCCGGTCGTGATGCTACGGCCCGACTGAAAGCCGCTGGTGATCAACAGCGCCGCCGGCGAAGTGATGGGCGGCGTGTTCGTGCCCAGCGGAATGACGTTGGCGCCGGCGAAGGTGATGACGCCGTTGACCGTGGTGTCGCCGAGATTCACGTTATTGCTCACGCTCAACACGCCCGAATCGATGGTGGTCGCGTTGTAGCTGTTGGCGCCGCCCAGCACCATCGTGCCGGCGCCGTACTTGGTCAGCGTGCCCAAGCCGTTGATGTTGCTCTGATCGCTCTGGACGAGCGTCTGGCCCGCCCCCACGTCGAACGCCCCCAGGCCCAGCAGCGTGTAATCGCGGTTGGTGGTCAGCGTGCCGCCGGCCGGGTTAAACACGCCGATGCCGCCGCCATTCATCGTGATCGCCGAGCTGAGCGGGATGTTGTTGTCGGCCGCGATGATGATTTCGCCGCCATTGATGTTCGTAAACCCCGTGTAGGTGCTGCTGGTGCCCGTGATGGCCAGGTAGCCGGCGCCGGTCTTGGTCAGCGAGTTGCCGGTCCCCGATCCGTCGGAGATCACGCCCGAGAGGGTCAGCACGCTGGTCGACGACGTCAGCGTGCTGGGCGTGGCGACCAGCCCGTTGGTATTATCCACGTTGATCGTTCGCACGGTGCCCGAACCGCTGCCGTCCCCGGCATTGGATAGCGCGATGTTGCCGGCCAGGTTAAAATTCGTGGCATTCATGTTGACTTGAGCATCGCCGGTGAACGTGATCGGGTTGGCCAGCGTGCGCGGCTGATCCAGCACCGCAATGCCAGAGCTGTCCGGCTCCAGAATGCCGCCATTGAAAATGATCGTACTGAGGCCGTCGCCCAAGGCGTTGTTGTTGCCGATTTCCAAAGCGCCGCCGGTGTTGAGCGTGGTCGTGCCGGTGTAGCTATTGGGCGTGGTGAGGTATACGGTGCCGCCGTCGTTGACCAGCGTCAGGCTATTGCTGGCGGCGCCATTGCTGACGGCGCCGATCGTCACGCTGTTGCTGCCGCCGCCGATCGGATCGACCAGCACGGGCGTTTCGATCGTGAGCGTGCTGCCGCCGCCGCCCAGCCGGTAGGTATTGTCGCTGCCGACGCCCAAGGTGGGGGCCGTGTAGTTACCCCCCAGCGTCGAGCCCAGCAGCATCGTGCCGTTGCCGATGGCCGACATGTCCAGGCCGCTGCCCTGGTTGTTATAGCCGACGATGTCGATGCCGATCACGCCGCCGTAGGCCCCCGTGGTGTTGATCGTCATCGCCGGCAGCGGGCCGTTGTAAGCCAGGCCCACCGTGGCCAGCTCCGCCACGTCGGTCGTCAGCGTCAATCCGCCCGGCGCGTCGTTGACATTGGCCAGCCGGATTTCGCCGCCGGGCTGCACGTTGATGCTGCCGGTGCCGAAAGGCGCGGCCGAACTGCTGCCATTTTGCGTGGCCAGCACGCCCTGGTTCACGGTCACCGGCTGGCTGTAGCCGGACGAGTCGCCGTTGATATACATCGTGGCCGTGCCCCACTTGGTCAGCGAGCCGGCGCCTTGCAAGCTGCCCTGGATGAGTTCCGTGGCCGACGAAATGTAAATATTGGCCGGACCCTCGAGCGTCAGGTTGCCCGCGAAGTAATTGGTGTTGGCGCCCGCCGCGTTGTTCAAGACCACGTTGATCGGGCTGCCGGTCGAGAGCGCGCCGACCGTCAGATTATTCAGCTCCATGTTCGAGCTGTTGTTGTTGCCGATCGTGGCGTCGCCGGCCACGACCACGTCATAGGGGAAGTAC